>JBMOEP010000018.1:0-13529 GCA_049314675.1 Phenylobacterium sp. | reverse complement strand
CTGCGGTGGACGCCGCCGGCCGAGGTCCAGGCCGCGCCCCGCGGGCCGCCCGGCACGCCGATCCGCAACGACTCGGGGCCCGCCTATCCGGGCTCGGTCCCGGTGCAGAAGGTGGTCGGCCAGCTCGGGCTCGACCCCAAACAGAAGATGGCCTGGGCGGACATCCAGGCGGAACTCCGCGTCCAGGCAACCGCAGCTGCTGGAACGGGTAGCGACCAGGAGGCAAGCCGCAAGGCCGTCGCCGGCGCCGTGGAACGCAGCCTGGCGCGGCTTGACGCAGCCCTCACGCCTGCACAGAAGGCGCGGCTGAAGATTCTCCGGCCCCTGGCCTTCAATGTCGGCCCCGACGCCGGCGGCTTTGTCGCCGGCGTGGTCTACCGGGATACCCCCGAGGGTCCGCAACCGGTGGTCCTGCGCGTGGGGACCAGCGACGGGTCGATGACCGAGGTGAAGGGTCCGCTCAAGCCGGGCGAGGCGCTGATCCTGGGCGGCGGCCCCAAGCCCAAGATGCGCGTCGGCGTGGGCTGACCGCACATGGCCGATCCCGCGATGATCCAGATCGAGGATCTGACCAAGACCTACGTCATGGGCGAGGAGACCGTTACAGCCCTCGACGGGGTCAGCCTGTCGATCTTCCGCGGCGAAATCATCGCGATCATCGGGCCCTCCGGATCGGGAAAGTCGACCCTGATGAATATCCTGGGCGGGCTCGATCGGCCTAGCCGGGGCGGCTACCGGTTCGAGGGCGATGAGGTCGCCCACTTCTCGGATGACCAGCTGGCGGACTTCCGGAACCGAAGGATCGGTTTCGTCTTCCAGTCCTTTCAGCTGCTTCCCCGCCTCTCGGCCCTGCAGAACGTCGAACTCCCGATGGTCTATTCCGGAGCGGCACCCCGGGCCCGCAGGGAGAGAGCCGCGGAACTCCTGGAGCGGGTCGGCCTGGGTTCGCGCATGGGGCACCGGCCCAACCAGCTTTCAGGCGGCCAACAGCAGCGGGTCGCAATCGCCCGCTCCCTGGCGAACCAACCGGACCTCCTGCTCGCAGATGAGCCCACGGGGGCCCTCGACAGCGCGACCGGGATCGAAGTGCTGGCCCTCTTCCAGAAGCTCAACACCGAGGGCCTGACGGTCGTCCTCGTCACCCACGACCGGGGCGTCGCCGACTCGGCCCGCAGGCGTATCGCCTTCCGGGACGGGCGGGTGACAGAGGACGTGCAGTTGTGAGCGGCGCCTCCCCCACTGAGATCGTCCGCTTCGCCGCCGGCGCCATCATCGCTCACCCCCTGCGTTCGGGCCTGACCTCCCTCGGCGTGGTCATCGGCGTCGCCGCCGTGGTCATGATGACCTCCATCGGCCTGGGCGCGCAGAAGCGGGTGACCGACACGATTTCTGGCCTTGGCTCGAACCTGATCATCGTCAGCCCCCTCCAGCCCCGGACGGCCGGCGGGGTCATGGGCGGGGCCGGAGCGGGCCAGAGCCTTACCGACGCCGATACCGAAGTGATCCGCCGACAGGTCGAAGGGGCTGCAGCGGTTGCGCCTTCGGTCACCGGAATGGCCCAGGTCACAGCCGATGGCGCCAACTGGAACACCTCGATCATCGGCGTATCCCCCGAATACCTCGAGGCGCGGGACCTGACCGTCGCCTCGGGCCGCATGTTCGAGGAGAGGGATGCCCGGCAGGGGCGCAAGGTGGCCGTCCTCGGCCCCACCGTGGTCACTCAGCTCTGGGGCGACGCGGACCCAATCGGCAAGCGGATCCGGATTCGCGGGGCCCCCTTCGAGGTGATCGGCGTCCTGGGGTCAAAGGGCCAGTCCAGTTTCGGCCGCGACCAGGACGACCTGATCCTCAGCCCTCTCGAGACCGTGCGCTCGCGGATCATTGGCCGACGGATCAAGGCCGACAGCGTCCAGACCATCTACGTCAAGGCGGTCTCCGAGGAGGAACTGGCCTCCGTCCAGGAGGACATCGACAGCACCCTGCGCGCCGAACACAAGATCCAGCCGGGCGACGACGACGACTTCCAGACCCAGAACCTGGCCTCCATCCTCGAAGCGTCCAAGGCGGCCATCGGGGCCTTCACCGTCCTGCTGGCCGCCATTGCCGGCGTGTCTCTCGTGGTGGGCGGCGTGGGGATCATGAATATCATGCTGGTGGCGGTGACCGAGCGGACCCGGGAGATCGGCCTGAGAATGGCCCTCGGCGCCCGGCGCAAGGACGTCCTGGCGCAGTTCGCCCTGGAGGCTGTGGTCCTGTCTCTCTTCGGCGGTCTGATCGGTCTTGCGATTGGCCTGCTGGGCGCGGCTGGCATCGCGGCGATCGGCGACTGGCCCTTCGCCCTGCCCGCCTGGGCAATACCTGTCGCCCTGGGCTTCTCCAGTCTGGTCGGGCTGGTCTTCGGCGCCTATCCTGCCTGGCGCGCCGCCCGTCTCGACCCCATCGAGGCCCTCAGGCGCGAGTAGCCCCGGATCCGAACGTGAAGCTTCCCGTCCTCCTCGCCCTGACCTGCACCCTCGCTGTCCTCGGCTGCCAGCCGCAGGTCAGCCGCCCCCCCTGCCCTGAGGGCAAGACCTGCCTGGCGTGGGGTAACAATACCGAGGCAGGGTCCCTGGATCCCCAGAAGGCGACCCTGGTCGATGAGTTCGCCATCATCGCCGACCTCTTCACCGGCCTCTTCACCGACAGTCCGGAAGCAACGCCGATCCCGGCCCTGGCGCAGAGCTACGCGGTCTCGGCCGATGGCCTGACCTGGACCTTCCGCCTCAAGCCCTCGACCTGGAGCGACGGTCGGCCCGTCACCGCGAACGACTTCGTCTTCGCCTATCGGCGAATCCTGGATCCGGCGACGGCGTCCAGCTACGCCTATCTCTTGTACCTCATCCGCAACGGGCAGGCGGTGAACGAAGGCAAGGCGGGCCCTGAAACCCTGGGCGTAAGGGCCCCCGACGACCTGACCCTGGAGCTGACCCTCGAGCATCCCGCGCCCTACCTACCCGCCCTGCTGAAACATCAGAGCTTTTTTCCGGTTCCCGCCCACGCGGTTAAGGCCCATGGCGACGCCTGGACCCGCCCGGAAAACTTCGTCGGGAACGGGGCCTTCCGGCTGGTGGACTGGAAGCTGGGAGATCACATCCGGGTGGTGAAGAACTCCGCCTTCTACGACGTGCCCTCCGTCTGCGTGGACCAGATCGACTACTTTCCGACGCCGGACTCGGTGATGGCTGAGCGTCGGGTCGCCCGGGGCGAGCTGGACCTGAACACCAACTTCCAGTCCAGCCGGGTCCAGCGGCTCCGCGATACCCTTCCGGGCTATGTCCGGACCTTTCCCGCCCTGGCGACCTTCTACATCGCCCTGAACCTCCCCGAGGTGCCCGCCTTCCAGGACATCCGGGTACGGCGCGCCCTGTCGATGGGGGTCGACCGGGATTTCATCACCGGCAAACTCATGCGGGCCGGTCAGAAGCCCGCCTATAGCTTCGTGCCACCGGCGACGGCGGGCCATGGCGAGGGCGTGCGCCTGAAGTGGGCGGACATGCCGTTCCCCGAGCGCCAGGCCGAAGCGCGCCGACTGCTGGCCGAGGCCGGCTATGGCCCCGGAAAGCCGCTGTCGGTGGAGATCAAGGTCCCAAACTCGCCGGACTCCCTTCTGATCTCCCAGGCCGTGGCGGCGGACTGGACCGCCCTGGGCCTGAAGGTCTCCACCGTGCAGAACGAGGGCCAGATCGCCTTCGCCGCCTACCGGCAGAAGGACTTCCAGGTCGGAATGATGACCTGGTACGCAGACTTCAACGACCCCCTGACCTTCCTTGGCCTATTTCGTTCAGACACCGGCCAGCAGAACTATTCCGCCTACGACAACCCCCGTTACGACGCCCTGCTCGACAGGGCCGACCTGGAGCCGGACTCCCGGAAGCGCGGGAATCTGCTGGCAGAGGCGGAGCAGTTGATGCTGGATGAGGAGGGAACCATCCCGGTCTTCCAGGTGGTCAGCCGGGCCCTGGTTTCCCCCCGGGTCACAGGCTGGACCGACAATGTCGAGAACTTCCATCGCGCCCGGTGGGTCTGCGTGAAGCCGACCGCCGTCGGGGTTACGCCCGGTCAGCATTGACAGCCGGGGCCGGCCCCGCCTTGCTGGGGCCAGACTGGATCAGGGAGGGCGGACCCATGGACTTCAACCTGCAGGGCAAGGTCGTACTGATCACCGGCGGATCCCGGGGCCTGGGACGCGCCATGGCCCAGGCCTTCGCTGAGGCCGGCGCCAACCTGGCCATCGTCTCGCGCAAGCTGCCGGCCTGCGAGGACGCCGCCGCCGAACTGGCGAAGCTGGGCGTCGAAACCTTCGCCCACCGCTGCCACGTGGCCAACTGGGACGAGATTGAACCCATGGTGGACGCCGTCTACCAGCGGTTTGGCCGCATTGATGTCCTGATCAACAATGCCGGCATGTCGCCCCTCTATCCCTCGCTGGAGGAGGTGACGGAGGACAACTTCGACAAGGTCATCGGGGTCAACTTCAAGGGCCCCTTCCGGCTCTCCGCCCTGGTGGGCGCCCGGATGCACCGGGGAGAGGGGGGCTCGATCATCAACATTTCGAGCATCGCCTCCCTGGAGGCCTCGCCCTACGCCCTGCCCTATGCCGGGGCCAAGGCGGCGCTGAACGTCCTGACCACCGGCTTCGCAGCTGCCTACAGCCCGAATGTCCGGGTCAACACCATCTGCGTGGGCCCCTTTGCCACCGACGTGGCCGAGCACTGGGGCGATCCACCGGACCATGCCAATCCCGGCTGGACCAAGGGTGGCATGCGGGTCGGCCTGCCCACGGAAATGGTCCCCGCCGCCCTCTGGCTGGCCAGCGACACGTCCAGCTTCACCAACGGCGCCCTCATCCGCATCGATGGCGGGCCCGTCCGCGCGCGCCTCCGCCCCTGACCCCGAAAGGCCAGACCTTCATGCCCAGCTCCACGCCCACCTTCGAGACGATCCTCTATTCGGTGGAGGATCACATCGCGACCATCACCCTGCACCGGCCAGAGCGGATGAACGCCTGGACCCTGCAGATGTGCAACGACCTCCAGGCCGCCTTCGACCTGACGGACCGGGATGACGACGTCCGGGCGGTCATCGTGACCGGCGCGGGCCGGGCCTTCTGCGCCGGAGCCGACCTTTCCGGCGGCAGCCAGACCTTCGGCGCAGCCAAGCCGGACAAGGACACGCCGATCCGCCGCGACACGGCGGGCCTCGTTACCCTGCGCATCTTTGACAGCCTCAAGCCGGTGATCGGCGCCATCAATGGTGCGGCGGTGGGCGTGGGCGTCACCATGATCCTGCCCATGGACGTGAGGATCGCCTCCACCGATGCCCGCTTTGGCCTCGTCTTCAACCGCCGCGGGATCATCATGGAAGGCGCCTCGTCCTTCTTCCTGCCCCGCCTGGTCGGCATGCCGGCCACCCTGGACTGGATCTATTCCGGCCGGGTTTTCCCGGCCTCAGAGGCCCTGGAGAAGGGGCTGGTGAGCGCCCTGCATCCGCCGGAGTCGTTGATGGACGCTGCCCGCGCCCTGGCCCGCGAGTACGCAGACAACACGGCACCGGTCTCCAGCGCTCTGACCCGTCAGCTCTGCTGGCGCATGCTCGGCGCCAGCCATCCCATGGAAGCGCACCGGGCCGAGAGCCGCGCCCTGATGTCCCGTGGCGGCTCCGATGATGCGGTGGAAGGCGTGAAGAGCTTCTTCGAGAAGCGCCCCGCCAACTTCACCGATCCGGTTTCGAGCCTGCCCGACGTCTTCCCGGACTGGGTCGACCCGGAGTTCTGATCACTCGAACCCGGCGTTGGCCTTGGTGCGGATGTTGAGCTGCCCCGCCAGGCCCGCCTTTCGGTGGTGGTCGATCTTGCCCATGTCCTCGGACATGGCCATGGCGCGGAAGGCCGCCAGCGAGGGATATTCGGCCAGGGCGACGGCGTCCCAGAGGTCCTCGACCTCACCGATCATCAGGCTGGTCACCTGACCGGAAAAGCGGACGCGCCCGCCCAGGGCCTGGACCAGCTTGCTCACGCCTTCACCGTAAAGGGCATAGGCCTCGGCACCGGTGAGGTGGCTGTTGGAGCCGTCCTCGTATTCAGCCTTCGGCTTGAACTTCAGCAGGTTGACCATGACGAAGGGCCCGTCCTCCTCGGCGGAGAAGAAGGCCATGGCCTGTTCGGGGGGCGGATAGACGGCGTTGACGACCTTCATGGGGCTCTCTCCAGTTTCGATCAGCGGGTACGCCGGACCATATCGTCCAGCAGGTCGGCGATGGCGGCGGGGCAGTCTTCCTGGAGGAAGTGACCGCCGGAAAGGATGGTGTGGGCCTCGCCCTGGGCGCCGGGGACGCGGGCCTTGAAGTCCGCTTCCCCGCCCTTTGTGACAGGGTCATTGTCGCTGAAGGCGGTCAGGAAGGGCTTATCGAAGCCTTCCAGCACCTTCCAGGCTGCCAGGTTCTCGGCCACCGAGCCGTGCTCCGCCGTGATGGGCACCAGGGTGGGGAACTGGCGGGCACCTTCCTTGAAGGACTCCTCCGGGAAGGGGGCGTCGTAGGCCGCGACCTCTTCAGGCTTGAGTTCGCGGGTGGTCCCCATGTTCACGATACCGCCGATGGGCATGACCGGGATGTTCTGGGACATGTTCAGCCAGGCGTCGAAGGCGGGGGTCAGGCCGCCGCCCACCGGAAGGCCGGTATTCCCGACGATCACGCCGGCAAATCGTTCCGGGAAGGCGGCGACGAGGCGCAGGCCAATCAATCCGCCCCAGTCCTGGCAGAAAAGCACTGCGCCCTTCAGGTCGACGCCCAGGAGCCACTGGCTCATCCAGTCCACGTGGCGCTCGTAGGTATAGTCAGTGCGCGAGGCGGGCTTGTCGGAGCGACCGAAGCCGATCAGGTCCGGGGCCAGGACCCGGTGACCCCGGGCGACCAGCAGGGGAATGATCTTGCGGTAGAGGTAGGACCAGGAGGGCTCGCCGTGCATCAGCAGTACGGGCGCGCCGTCCCGGGGACCTTCATCGACGTAGGCGATCCGCAGGGCCGTCCCGTCGGGGCCCTGGATGTTGGCGTAGTGCGGCGCAAACGACCAGTCCAGAAGGCCCGAGAAGTGTTCGTCGGGGGTTCGCAGCACCTGCATTCCATGCCTCCACGGGGCCATGCACCCCGGTTCCAGTTGACAGTCCCGCCGAGGCGGGAAACTAATGGCAATAGCCGTGCCATTATCATCAGGCAGGGTCAAGCCGCGGCTGGCGGCGTCATTCGGGAAGGTCCTCACCTTGAAGCGCATCGTCCTGGTCCTTGTCGGCCTTCTTGTCCTCGCCCTTGGCGGTGCCTGGTTCCTGAGGGGGGAGATCGCCCTGCGGGCCATGGCCCGCGCAATGGATCGCAACCTCGCCGCCTCTCCCGCAGACGGACTGCCGGACGGCCTGCACGTCGCCCTTTGCGGGTCGGGCTCGCCCATGCCCGACCCCACCCGGGCCGGTCCCTGCACGGCCGTCCTGGCGGGAGAGCGGCTTTTCGTCTTTGACTCT
Organism: Phenylobacterium sp.; assembly: GCA_049314675.1. GTDB lineage: Bacteria > Pseudomonadota > Alphaproteobacteria > Caulobacterales > Caulobacteraceae > Phenylobacterium. Next base: position 5,979 of record JBMOEP010000018.1, on the reverse strand, counting down.
GGCGCCGGCTCGGTGCGGAACCTGACCCTGATGGGGATGGCCCCGGCGAGGATCGAACGGGTTTTCCTGACCCACTTCCATTCGGACCACATCGACGGGCTGGGCGAGCTGATGCTGCAGCACTGGGCGGGCGGTGGTGCCAAGGCCCCCTTGCCCGTGCATGGGCCGACAGGGGTCGAGACCGTGGTCGCGGGGCTGATGGCAGCCTATGGCCCGGACCGGGGCTACCGGATCGCCCACCACGGGGAAGCGGTCGTCCCCCCCTCAGGCTTCGGCGGCGAGGCCCGGCCCTTCGCGATCGGGCCGAGCCCGGCGCAGGTCACACTGGTCGATGAGCCGGATCTGAAGATCCGCGCCTTCAGCGTCGATCACACGCCAGTAGCGCCGGCCGTCGGCTACATCGTGGAGTACAAGGGCCGCAAGGTGGTCATCAGCGGCGACACCGACATCACAGCCAGTGTCGAGAACGCGGCGCAGAATGCTGACCTGCTGGTCCACGAAGCCCTGTCCCTTCGCCTTGTCGGCCTCCAGAAGGCCGCAGCGGAGCGGGCCGGCCGGGCCAACCTGGTGAAGATCTTCGCCGACATCACCGACTACCATGCCGACCCTGAAGCCATTGCAGCGCTCGCCGGACGGGCGAAGGTCCGCTACCTGCTCCTGACCCACATCGTCCCGCCCCTGCCCCTCCGGGCACTGGAGGGGCCCTTCCTGGGCAACAGCCGGAAGATCTTTGACGGTCCGGTGCGGGTGGGCCGGGACGGTGACATGATCACCCTGCCCGCGGGGTCCACGGACATCCGCCACACCACCCGCCTTCGTTGATCAGGAACCCCGCCATGACCGACCCCGTCGCCCTCTCCGGCGCCCCCGGATCGCCCTACACCCGCAAGATGCTGGCGGTCCTGCGCTACCGCAGGATCCCGTACCGTTACCTGGTTGTCTCAAACTCGGCCCTGGCGGACCTGCCGAGGGCCAAGGTGCCGCTGCTGCCAACCTTTTACCTGCCGGGCGCAGACGGCGCACTGGAGGCCGTGACGGACTCCACGCCCCTCATCCGGCGTTTTGAGCGGGAACACACAGATCGCAGCCTTATCCCCGGCGATGCCGCCCTGGCTTTCCTGGACGCCCTGATCGAGGACTATGCTGACGAGTGGCTGACCAAGGCCATGTTCCACTATCGCTGGGCCTACGCTGCGGACATCGCCAAGGCCTCGGCCATCCTTCCCTGCTGGCGAGGGCTGTCGGTCCCCGACGCGGACCTGGCCGAGCGCGGGCGGGCGGTCGCTGAGCGGCAGATCGGCAGGCTCCGCTATGTCGGCTCCAACGCCGTCACCGGCCCGATCATCGAGGCCAGCTACAAGCGCTTCCTTGGGGCCTTCGAGGACCATCTTCGGGTCCTGCCCTACCTGATGGGCAAGCGCCCCGGCACAAGCGACTTCGCGACCTACGGCCAGCTGACCCAGCTTGCAGAGTTTGACCCCACGCCCGCCGCCCTGACCCTCTCGGTCGCCCCGCGCGTCACCGCATGGGTGGGCATGATGGAGGACCAGTCCGGCGTGGAGCCTGGCGACGGGGACTGGATCGACACGGCAAACCCGCCGCCGACCCTGAAAGTCCTGCTTGCCGAGATCGGACGTGTCTACACGCCCGTCATGCTGGCCAATGCCCGGGCCGTGATGTCGGGTGCGGCGGAAGTCCTGGCCGAGGTCGACGGCCAGCCCTGGTCGCAGCAGCCCTTCCCCTACCAGGCCAAGTGCCTGAAGGCCCTGAGGGACGCCTACGCCGCGCTCGCCCCGGACGCCCGGGCGGTGGTGGATGTGGTCCTTGACGGCACCGGCTGCGAGGCTCTTCTGGCGGGATGACACCCGACCTTGAGGAGACGGATGGCCGACGCCGCCGCGGTCTCGACAGCCGCGACCGCATCGTCGAGGCCATGCTGGAACTCATGCGGGAGGGGGAGGTCGCCCCCGGGGCGGAACGCGTGGCCTCAAGGGCAGATGTCGGTCTGAGGACAGTCTTCCGCCACTTCCAGGACATGGACAGCCTCTACGCCGAGATCAGCCGGACCATCGAGGGCGAACTCGCGGACCTGGTCGCCCGACCCCTGGCATCGGGCGATGAATTGGGCCGGCTGGTTGAACTGGCGTCCATGCGGGCCGAGGCCTATGAGCGTATTTTTCCCTTCAAGCACGCCTCTACAGCGCACCGTCACCGCTCCGACTTTCTGGCCCGCGACCACGCCCGGATGGTCTCAAACCTGCGGCAGGCCCTCGCCAGGGACCTTCCGGCGGTGTGCGCCGATCCCGGTCGGATGGAGGCCCTCGACCTCGTGCTGAGCTTCGAGGCCTGGTCCCGGCTCCGGCGCGAGCAGGGCCTTCCGCGAGACGAAGCCCTGGCCGTGATCCTTGCCGCCGCTGCGGCCCTCCTGCGCCCTGCGGGGACCTGAAGCCACTTTTGCGTCCGGTTAAGGACTGCACCCTAGGGTTCTCCTCGAGAAAATGGCTGGGAGAGCAAAGACATGAAGTCCATCACGATCCTTCCCGTTCTGGCCCTGGGTGCCCTTCTCTCCAGCTGCGGCGTCGCCGCGACGGACTGCGCGAGCGACTCCTCCCGGGAGGTGATCACCTCCATCGTCCGGGAACAGGTGGAAAAGGCCGCGGAGGCCGAGCTGGCGTCTGAGGATGGGACCCGCATGTCCGCGGCCTCGAAGATCCGCGCGACCACCGCCGAGCTGAAGGTCCTGATCGAGGACATCCGGACCACCAAAAAGGATCCCGACAGCACCAAGCGGTTCTGCGCCGGGACCGCCAAGGTCGTCATTCCCCTGGCGATGATCCAGGACGCCGACCAGACCCGCAAGCTGCTGGATCTGTCCAACGTGGACAGCCTGCTGGAAGAGGCCGGCCTCAAGCGCTCGGCGGACGCCTTGACCTTCGACCTCGAGTACAGCGTCCAGCCTACCGACAAGCGAGACAAGATCTACGGCGAGGTTGAGGGTGCCTCACCCAAGTTTGCCGCCCTCGGCCAGGTGGTCGGCGCCCACCTCGCCCGCAACGAGATCGAGGGCGCCAGCAAGGCCCAGGCCGCACAAGTGGCCGCCGCTGAGGCCGAGACGGCCAAGCAGACCGAGGCGGCCCAGAAGGCTGACCTCGACATGGCCGCGGCCGAGAACAAGTTGGCAAACCAGCAGATCAACGCGGTCTGGAAGGCGCTCCCCGAGGACGCCCGCAGCCAGCTCCTTGAGCTGCAACGCGCCTGGGTCCGAAAGAAGACGGCCGACTGCAACATCGAGGCCGCAGGTGTCTCTACCGAGGTCGTTCCAAAGGAGGCGGCGCGTCTTCGGTGTGACACGCGCTTCACCACTTCGCGCATCTCAGAACTCCAGTCCCTGATGGAATGACCTCATGATTGACCTTTCGACGGCGACGGCCACGGACGCCCTGGACGCCCTCGCCCGGGGCTCCATCACCAGCGAGGCGCTCCTCACCGCCCAGCTGGAGCGCGTCGAAAGGTTCAATCCAGTCCTGAACGCCGTCGTGGCCATGGACCTGGACGGTGCCCTGAGGGATGCCCGTGCCGCCGACGAGGCCCGCCGTCAGGGACGGCTGACGGGCCCGCTGCACGGCCTGCCCATGACCATCAAGGACATCTTCGCCACCCGGGGCCTGGTCACGACCTCAGGGCATGCCCCCCTGTCCGACTACAGGCCGGAAGCCGATGCGCCCGCCGTGGCGGCACTGAGGGCGGCAGGGGCCGTGGTCTTTGGAAAGACCAACCTTCCGGAGTTTGGCGGGGACATCCAGAGCTACAACGACATTCATGGCCTCTGCCGGAATCCCTGGAACCCGGATCGGACCGCGGGCGGATCCTCCGGAGGGGCAGGCGCCGCCCTGGCCTCGGGCATGACGCTTCTGGAACTGGGCAGCGATATCGGCGGGTCCATTCGCGTGCCCTGCCACTACAACGGCGTGTTCGGCCACAAGCCGACCTGGAACGCCGTCGACCGGTTCGGCGAGAGCCCGCGCCCGCCCGTCTGGGCCCACGCCCTGATGGACCTGGTGGTGGCCGGTCCCATGGGACGCTCCGTCGCGGATGTGCGACTGGGACTGGACGTCCTGACCGCGATCACCACCGGCGGAATCCCCGGTGCCCGCCTGCCGCCTGCCTCTCCCCGCTCGCATTCGGCCCGGGGGCTGAGGGTCGCCATCCATGTCGAGGACCCGGCGGCGCCGACGTCGGCGGCGTGCAAGGCTGCGGTCCGGGAGGTCGGCGCCCGTCTGGCCGCAGCCGGGGCCCAGGTCACAGAGCCTGGGCTTCCAGGTCTGGACCTGGCCGAGCAGAACATCCTCTACCGGGACCTCCTGAACGCCGCCATGTCGCCCGGCTATGCCGCCAGCCACCAGGAGTGGAAGGCGGTGGACGAGCGGCGGCACAGGCTGAGGGCGGACTATGCGCGCTTCTTCCAGGACCATGACGTCCTGCTGGCGCCCATCGCCCCGACCCCCGCCTTCCCGCACGTGACTGAAGGGTCGATGGGATCCCGGAAACTGACCGTGGATGGCGTCGAGATCTCCTATCTGAAGCATCTGGTCTGGGCGGGACTGCCGACCCTGCCCGGGCTGCCTGCCACCGCCGTCCCCGTCGCCCTGTCGGACGAGGGCCTGCCGATGGGACTCCAGGTGATCGGACCCCTCTGGGCCGACCAGACGACCCTGGCCGTCGCTGGCCTGATCGAGACCCTGAACGGCGGCTTCCGTCCACCCCCCGGCTACTGAGGCTCAGAACCCCCGGGAGATCGAGACCCGAACCGTGCGCGGTGCGCCGGGCTGGATGTTGTTGTCGCCATGGCTGGTGGGGCTCCAGGCAATGTCGCCCAGGTTCTCGACATTGAGCTGCAGGCGGTAGTCCTCGCCCACCCGCAGGAAGACCGCCCCGTCGACCCGGGTGAAGCCCGGCAGGGTCACTGCGTTGGAGATCGAGGCGAACATGTCGCCCTGATGCACAACACCCAGGCCGAGGGCGAGCCTCGGCGTGACCTCGACCTTGTTCCAGAACGAGGCGGTGAAGTCCGGGGTCAAGGCGGCGCGGCGGCCCGCAGGCGCAGCTGCGGTCTGGCGAGTGATCCGGGCGGACTGGACCGCCAGTGTGGCCACGGTCTCCCACCGGTCGGTGACCTTGCCGCTGAGCCCGAGCTCCAGGCCCGTGCTCCTCTGGGCGCCGGTCTGAACGACGCGACCGGGGTTGAGCGGATCCGGCGCCTGGGTGTTCTCGCGGTCCAGACGGTAGGCTGCGCCAGTGGCCATCAGGCGCGGACCGAGGTCGATCTTGAACCCGGCCTCCAGGTTCTCGAAGGACTCGGGCTTGAGGGTTTCGGTGGAGAGGGAAAGGCCCGCGAACTGGTCGCCCGAAGCCGGCAGGCTGGACACCGAATAGCTGGCGTAGATCGACAGGAACTCGACCGGCCGGACCACGACGCCCAGCCGGGGGGACCAGATCCGGTCAGTCCGCGAAAAGTCCCGCTGGCCCGTCACCGAGGCCCGCTCGTCGCGCTGGTCCAGGCTGAAGACATCGTAGCGCAGGCCGGCGATGAGCTGGACCCGGGGGCCAAGGTCAGCCTGGACCTGGCCGAAGGCCGCCGCCACATCTGCGACGCCGGAGTTGTGCCCGTCGGAACCGGCGTTGGCGTAGGCGATGACCAGGTTGCGGCGGGTCGGGTCCTGCACGGAGACCCCCGCCAGGGTCGTCGGCCCCGCCGGACCGCCGAAGCGGCCGGTCTCGCGAAGATTACGGGTCTCCTGCCGACCCAGCTCCACCCCCGCCACGATCGTCCGACGCGCGCCCTCCCCGCCCAGGGTCCAGACCATGTCGGTCTGGCTGAACAGGTTGGTCCGCTCGGTGAAGCTTCGGTAGGCCTGCAAGGGGTAGGTCGAGGCCTGGCCCTGGGCGTCGGCCACCGCGGCGCCCGACGCGTAGACATTG
>JBMOEP010000017.1:0-13538 GCA_049314675.1 Phenylobacterium sp. | reverse complement strand
GGTCCTGACGCCAAGCCCCACCAGCAGGAGCAGGAGGAGGACCCCCCCCGTCGCCGCCAGCACTCCGGCGGAGAAGAGCGGCCCGTCCGTGGTTGCCAGGGCAAGGGCCACGGAGGCCGCTGCGGCGGTCCCGACAATGGCCGCGTCCCTCCTGGACATGCGGGTGGCAGGTTCGAGATGGGTCCGCCAGATGGCGGCGGGCGGGGTTCGCCCGGCGCGGGCCAGGGGCGGCCAGGTGAAGATGAAGGCGATCAATAGTCCCTGGGCAGCGGCGATGGCCAGGGGCCAGGGATGGAGGACCAAGTCCGGTTTGACGGGCAGGCGGTCGCCGAGCAGGGCCAGGAGGGCGGGCGCCAGGGCCGCCCCCGCGACAAGGCCGGTCGCGATTGCACAGCTGGCGACCACGGCGACCTGCAGGAGATAGAGGACCGAGACGTCGCGGTTGGAGGCCCCAAGGACCTTGAGGGTGGCGATTGCACCCCGTCGGGCCGCGAGATAGCCCGCAACCCCGTTGCTTACGCCAATGCCGGCGATCACCAGGGCGGACAGGCCGATCAGGCCCAGGAACTGCCCCATTCGCTCGAAAAAGCGGCTGGCACCTGGCGCGGCGCGGCCGTGGTCGCGAACCTGCCAGCCGGCCTCTCCATGGGCGCGCTTGAGCGCTTCCGCCAACTTGTCCGGCCGGCGGAGGTCGTCTGGCGCCAGCCGGATCCGGTACTTGGCCTGGAAGAGACTGCCGGGCTGGATGAGGCCGGTAGAGGCCATATCCTCCAGCCGGATCAGGGCGGCGGGACCGAGGCTGAAACCCTCGCCGACCCGGTCTGGCTCAGAAGCGAGTACGCCGGAGATGCGGAACCGGGCCTTGCCGACGGCCAGGCTGTCGCCGACCCCGACGCCCAGGCGCTCGGCAAGTCCGCGCTCGATCAGCACCTCCCCGGCTCCCGGACGCCCCGTTGCGACCGGACCTGAAGGGGTGGCCACGGTCAGGCGGCCATAGAGGGGATAGCCGCTGTCGACGCCCTTGAGCTCGGAGAGCATGGGCGGCCCGCCGCCGCCGCTGGCCATCGCCCTCAGGCGGACGGTCTCGCTGACCTTGCCCATCTGCGCCATCTGCGCCTTTTCGGACCCTTCGGCGTACCTCTGCGTGAGGGCGACCTCCAGGTCTCCGCCCAGGAGTTCGCGCCCCTTCCGGGTCAGCTCGCCGGTAATAGCCGCCGTCAGGCTGCCAATGGCCGCCAGGGCACCGACCCCGAGGAAAAGGCAGAGGAACAGGAGGCGCAGGCCACGGAAGCCTGCAGACAGGTCCCGTCGTGCAATCCGCCAGAGCAGGTGGAGGGGTGCGGAGGTCATGCGGGCTTGTCGGATACGATCCGGCCATCGGCCATCTCGACGATGCGGTCGCAGCGGGCCGCCAGGTCAGGGTCGTGCGTGATGATCACCAGGGTGGCGCCTGTCGCGGCCCGCCGTTCGAACAGCAGGTCCGCCACCCTTCGGGAGGTGACGCCGTCCAGGTTCCCCGTGGGTTCATCGGCGAAGATCAGGCCAGGCCGGGACACCATGGCGCGGGCGATGGCTACCCTCTGCTGCTCTCCGCCCGAAAGCTGTGCCGGATAGTGGGTCAGCCGGTCGCCCAGGCCCACGGCGGCCAACTCCGACGCGGCGCGATCCCGGGCGTCCGTGGCGCCCAGAAGTTCGAGGGGGGTGGCCACGTTCTCGAGCGCCGTCATCGTCGGCAGGAGGTGGAAGGCCTGGAGGACCACGCCGATCCGTCCCCGGCGCGCCCTTGCAAGTTCATCCTCGTTGAGCGGCCCCAGATCCTGTCCGTCGATCCGGACCTCGCCGGAGGTGGTCCGCTCCAGCCCCGACAGCACGGCCATCAGCGACGACTTGCCGGAACCGGAGGGTCCAAGGACCGCGAGGCTCTGCCCCCGGGGCGCATCGAGGTCGACGCCCTTGAGAATGTCTGTATTTCCGAGCGAGAGTGTCACGCCCCGGGCGCGGATCATCAGGTCGGCGTCAGGGCGGGTCATGCGAGGAGGCGTCCAGTGCGTTCGGGTTGGTGGCTATATGTGGTCCTTGCCGGGCTTTGCCAGATGATTATCGCCTGTTCGCCTCCGGGCGACGCGCGGAAGACACAGGTCGCGCCTGACCAGGCCGCTGTGGCTGACGGCGCCCTGGTGGTGGTCTTCGGGGACAGCCTCTTCGCCGGCTACGGGCTGGAGCCGTCCCAGGGCTTTGCGCCAGCCCTTGAGCGGGCCCTGCGCCGCAGCGGGCGTGCCGTGACCGTCGTGAATGCCGGCGTCTCAGGGGATACGACCGCAGCGGGGCTTGCACGGCTGGGGTTCACCCTCGACGGCCTCCCCCGGAAGCCAGACCTGGTGATCGTCGGTCTGGGCGCCAATGACATGTTGCGTGGCCTCAGCCCGGCGCAGACCCGGGCGAACCTGGGGGCCATCCTCGATGAGTTGGACAGGCGCAAGTTCCGCGCCGCCCTCACCACAATGCTGGCGGCCCCGAACCTCGGCGAGGACTACGCCCAGGCCTTCAATCCCATCTATCCGGACCTAGCCCGGCAGAGAGGCGTGCAGGTCTATCCCTTCTTCCTGGACGGCGTGGCTGGAAGGCCCGACCGGCTACTTCCGGACGGCATGCACCCCAACGCCCAGGGCGTCGAGGACATCACGGCCCGCCTGGCCCCCCGGATCGCCGGAGACCTGCCGGCCGCACCCGGGGGTGCGGCCGGATCCTGACCTTCCGGCCCGCGGCTACTTGGCCGTCGGCGCCGCGGCGATCACCTCGACGGGAAGGCCAAGCTTGTCGAGCTGGGGTTTCACCACCGAAGCGTCGCCCACGACCACGAAGGTCAGCCGGGAAGGATCGATGGCCCGGCGGACCGCACCATCCATGTCCGCCGCGGTCATGGCACCGTAGCGCTCGGGAAGGCGCTCGTACCAATCATCCGGTCGGTTGAACTCCGCGATTTTAGAGAGGCCCGTGAGGACCGCCGCGCTGCCTTCGAAGGTTCCGGGAAGCTCCCGGGTGGCGCCGTCGACGGTCAGCTGCCGCTCCTCGGCGGTGGTTCCACGCGCGGAGGTGAAGTCCCGCATATCCTTGAGGAGTTCCGAAATCGAGTCCGCGGTACGGTCGGCCTGGACCGGAGCGTTGATGCGGAAGGCAACCCGCTCGGAAGTCTCCGAAATCCCGGATCGGACCCCGTAGGACCAGCCCTTTGTCTCGCGGAGGTTCATGTTCAGGCGAGACAGGAAGCTTCCCCCCAGAACGTCATTGCCGGCCTGCAGGGCCAGCAGGTCGTCGCCGCCCCGGGCCTGGAGGACCTGTCCCGCCGCGATCACCGACTGGGGCGACTTCGGCCGGTCGACCAGAACGATCCGGTTACCAGAAGCCACCGGAGGCTCGGAGAAGGTCTTCACACCCCGGGCAACCCCCGTTTGTGGCTTCCAGTCGCCGAGGGCGGCATTCAGCCTGGGCAACAGGACGGAGAGGGGCAGGTCGGAGACAATGACCAGGCGGCCGTTGTCCGGCCGGATCCACCGATCGTGGGCGGCCTTGAGGTCCGCAGGCGTAATGCGGCCCACCACGGCCGCATCCCCTGCACCGCCGGCGCGCACGCCATAGGGGTGGTTGGTGCCGTAAAGGCGTCGGGAAAGTTCGGTCGCAGCCACGGCCGAGGGATTGTTGGCCTCTGCGGTGATGCGTGACAGCTGCTGCCCGCGCAGGCGTTCCACAACGGCGGCTTCGAAGGCCGGACGCTTGAGGACGGCGGCGTAGAGGGCCAGGGAAGGCGTCAGGTTCGGGGTCAGGGCGTCAAGGATGACCCCGGACCGGTCTGATCCCGCAGCGGCTCCCAGGCTGGCACCCAGCTTCTCCGATTCTTCGGCGATCTGCCGGCTGGAAAGTCCGCCAGCGCCCTCTGTCAGGGCCCGAAGCATCATGGACTGCAGACCGAAGTCCCGGACCTGGTCCGCAGCCGTGCCAGCGTCGAAGCTGGCGGTGATCAGGGTCCGCGGCTCCCCCGCTCGCTGGGCGTAAACCACAGGCATGCCGTTCGCCAGGGTGGCTCGCTCGATGCCGGGGAAGTCCAGGTCCGAGACCTTGCCTGCGCCGGGCATGGCCGGTTCGGCGCGCGCTGCACGGGCCGAGGTCGCAACCCCAGTCCGGTCAATCACAGCGCCCTTGGCCGCCGTATCCCCTCCGAGGGGGCCGCCGTCGAGGTCTCGCTCGCCAGGATCAACGCGCAGGGACAGGGCCGGCCGGCCAAGCCAGGTCTTCAGGGCGGACTGGACCGCCGACGGGGTGAGGGCGGCGTAGGCGTCAAGACGCTTCCGATAGAGCTGGGGATCATTGTTGTAGAGCTCGCCCTCGGCGAGGGTCACAGCCTTGCCCCCGAAGCCACCCACGGACTCTGTTGCGCGGATCTTGCCGGCGATCTCGACCCGCCGAGCCCGGTCCAGCTCCTCCGCCGAGGGGCCAGAGGCGATCAATCCAGCGATGACCTCGTCCATCCGCTTGGCGACCAGGTCCGGCGAGACGCCTGGACGCACGTCCGCCGACAGGGTCAGGATTCCCACGGACTGGAAGACGCCATAGTCGGCGCTGACCGAGACGGCGACCTTCTCGTCCCGCACCAGGGCGTTATCGAGCCGGGAGGACGACAGGCCGCCGAGGACGCTGACCCCCGCCTCGAGGGCGACGGAGGACAGGTCATTCAGGCCCGGCGTCGACCAGCTACGGTAGATCCGGGTGGTCGCCACCCGGTCCTTCAGGACGAGGCTGACCGGGGCCTTCAGGGTTACCGGACCGTCTGGAACGGGGGCGACCCGCGGGCCGCGGGGGATGGCGCCGAAATACTTCTCGACCAGGGCCCGTGCCGAGGGCGCGTCAATGTCGCCAGCCAGGACCAGGACGGCGTTGTTCGGGCCGTAGTTGTCCGAGAACCAGCGCTTAACGTCGGCCAGGGACGCCGCGTCCAGGTCCGCCATGGAGCCGATGGTGCTGTGGCGGTAGCCGTGGCCCTGAGGAAAGAGGTTGTCGTTGAGCACATACTCGACCAGGCCGAAGGGCTGGTTGTCGCCCTGGCGCTTTTCGTTCTGGACCACACCCCTCTGGTTATCGAGCTTGTCCTGGGTGACGGCCCCAAGCAGGTAACCCATGCGATCGCTTTCCAGGAACAGGGCCCTGTCGAGGGCACCGACTGGGACGGTCTGGAAATAGTTGGTCCGGTCGAACCAGGTGGTCCCGTTGAAGTCTGTGGCGCCCACCTCCTGAAGCGGCTTGAAGAAGTCGCCAGGGGCGTTTTCCGAGCCGTTGAACATCAGATGCTCGAAGAGGTGCGCAAAGCCCGTGCGACCCGCAGGTTCGTGCTTCGAGCCGACACCGTACCAGATCGAGACCGCGACCACCGGGGCCTTGCGGTCCGTGTGCACGAGCACACGCAGGCCGTTGGGCAGGGTGAAGCGCTCGTAGGGAATGTCTACCAGGCGGGCCAGGTCCGCCGCCGAAGCGGGCTGGCTGGCGGTAGCAGGGTTGGACGCCGGTGCGGCAGAGGCGGGTGCCGCGGAGAGGGCGATGAGAAGGGCGAGGCTTGCGCCCGAGAGAAGCCTTCCGGCAAGGGTCATGAAAACTCCGGTGTCAGGGCCGATCAGGGTTTCGGCCATGTTATCCCGCAGGGATTACGGCGATCCTCGGGCAAGGCAAGGGTCTTGGTACCGCAGTGTCTGCCCGGAACTCGGACAAGAGCACTGGACCTTGCCCTCAGTCCGTCCAATATCTCAGGCAATTGAAGACATATCTGGGGGAGGGCGGACATGGCTGACGGATCAGCGACGCGTAAGGCGGTGCAGGGTGCGAGCGTGGATGTGGCTGTCGTGGGTGCCGGCTTCGCCGGCCTCTACATGGTCCACAAGGCGCGGGAGGCCGGCCTTTCGGTCCAGGGCTTCGAGGCCGGGGGCGGTGTCGGGGGTACCTGGTACTGGAACCGCTATCCCGGGGCCCGCTGCGACATCCCCAGCCTGTTCTATTCCTTCACCTGGTCGGAAGACCTGGCCCGGGAGTGGCGCTGGAGCGAGAAGTACGCGCCCCAGCCCGAGATCCTGAAGTATGCCGAGCACATCGCCGACCGCTTCGGCCTGGACTCCGCCTTTCTGTTCAACACCCGGGTCGAGAGCGCGATCTTCGACGAGGCGACCGGGCGCTGGACCGTAAAGACCAACCTCGGCGACGAGGTCTCCGCCCGCTGGGTTGTCATGGCCACTGGGTGCCTGTCGGTACCAAAATCACCCGAGATACCCGGTGCTGACAGCTTCCGGGGCGAGACCTACCTGACCGGCCTCTGGCCCCATGAGGGCGTCGACTTCGCCGGCAAGCGGGTCGCCGTGATCGGCACCGGTTCGTCGGCCATCCAGTCCATCCCGCTGATTGCCCAGCAGGTGGCGCAGGTCACTGTCTTCCAACGGACTCCCAACTTCTCGCTTCCGGCCCTCAACTCGCCCCTGGGCGAGGCAGAGGTCGAGGGCTACCTGGCGGGCTTCACCGCCTACCGCGACATGCTCCGGAGCGGCCAGTCCATCTTCCCGGCACCGCCGCTGGACCTCCGCGTCCAGGGGGAGGAACTCGAGGCCCTGAAGGGCGGGCTCTGGAATTGTATGGGCCTGATGTCCCTCTTCGCCATCCCCAACCTCATGCGCATGCCGGACCTGAACGAAGAGGTCGGCGACCATGTCCGCGACAGGGTGCGGCAGATGGTCCGCGACCCCGAGGTGGCCGAGCGACTTGTTCCCCGGGGCTATGCCATCGGTGCCAAGCGTCCCTGCGTCGACACCAACTATTACGACACCTTCAACCGCGACAATGTGAGCCTCGTCGACCTGCGCGAGACTCCCATCGAGATCATCACCGAAACCGGTGTCCGCACCTCTGCGGGTGAGACGCCCTTCGACGTCATCATCTTCGCCACCGGCTTCGACGCCATGACCGGGGCCCTCCTGAAGATGGACATCCGCGGCCGGGGTGGTCGGACCCTGGGCGAGGTCTGGGCCGAGGGCCCCAAGACCTATCTGGGGCTGATGGTCGCTGGTTTCCCGAACCTCTTCACGGTGACCGGGCCGGGCAGCCCTTCGGTGCTGTCGAACATGATCTCGTCCATCGAGCAGCACATCGACTGGATCAGTGGCGCGATCGGCTGGGCCGACGGTCGCCAGGTCCGGACCCTGGAGGCCGACTCCGCCGCGCAGGACGCCTGGGTGGAACACGTCAATGCCGCTGCGGAGGGCAGCCTCTACCTGGACGCCGCCTCCTGGTACATGGGGGCCAACGTCCCGGGAAAGCCGCGGGTCTTCATGCCGTACATCGGAGAAGGCTATAAAATCCGCATCGATCAGGTGGCGGCGCGGGATTACGAGGGTTTTCGTGCGGAATAGGGTGCCCGAAGGGACTGTGTGCCGGGGAGGTAGTCTGAAGCGTCTGTTCACGGCCACGCTTGTGGCGGGAAGCCTGTGCGCGGTCTCCGCGCCGGCCCGGGTCGCCCTGATCACTGCCCTCAGGAGTGCGGCGGCGGCGCGCTGACCGGCATCTCCATCAAGGGGGTCAGGTAACGGATGAAGGCGTCCGAGGCTTCGTTCGCCAGGGCCTCTGCATCGGCAGTCGGCTCGCTGAGCAGCATGTCGAGAATGGCCGCCGCCAGTTCGATGGCCACCCGTCCGGCCAGCATCGCACGTTCCGGCTCCGCCCCGGACCTGCGCATCATCAGGTCCGCAAGCATGGCGCTCACGGCGCGGTTTTCAGCCGCATCCAGTTCCTGAAGTTCGGGGGAGAGCCGGATGGCGATGCGGATGGAACGCGAGCCGGGGGAGCTTAGCCTTCGGTTTGCGGCCAGGCGCATGCCGTCAGCAACCGCCGCCTTCCAGGGCCGGCCGGCGTCGATCTGGGCGACCAGGCCTGAGATTTCGGCCTTGAAGTCGGCCGTCAGACGCTCCGAGATGGCGGCGAAGATCGCCTGCTTGTTGGGGAAATACCTGTAGAGGGAGGCGATGTTCACGCCAGCGCGGCTGGCGATCAGGTTGGTGTTGACCCCTTCGAAGCCCATTTCCGCCGCGAGTTCGGTGGTCGCGGCGAAGATCCGCTCATAGGTTTTGCGACCCCGGCGGCTCGAAGGCAGCACGCGCGGGCGGTTCTGCCGAGCGGCGCGCCCGGCTGGCGGTGTCGGGGAACCTGCGTCCTCTTTGTCCATGCCTGCCTGCTACACCCGCGCTTCGATGGAAGCCAGCGCTGCGCCGCGTGGCGGCTTGCATTTGCGATCGGGCCGGGAGACGGTTGCCCCAAGCCTTCGCGAGCGGGGCGATTTTGGAGGAACGAGTGTCATGGGCTGGAATTTCGGAGATATCCTGGACGCGGTGGGGCCCAACGTGCCCCCTGAGGCGCCCGCCTTCGTCCACGGATCGCGGGTCATCAACTGGGGTGACGCCGTCCGCACCACCAACAACATGGCTCGGAGCCTTATCGCCCGGGGTGCCCAGCCCGGCGACAAGATCGCCATCTACATGCGCAACCGCCCAGAATACCTGCTGACCGTTGCCGCGGCCTGGAAGGCCCGGCTGACGCACGTCAACGTCAACTATCGCTACACGCCTGACGAAGTCTGGTACATTTTCGATAATTCTGACGCTCAGACAGTGGTTTACGCCAGTGAGTTCAGAGACGCCATCGCCGAGATCCGGCCGCGCCTGCCCAAGGTCAAGACCTGGGTCGAGGTCAGCGATACCGGAGAGGTCGCACCCTTTGCCGAGCGCTTCGAAGCCCTGGGTGAAGAGGGTAATGGCGGCCCGCTGGACATCGAGCGGTCCGGCGACGACCAGTTCTTCATCTATACCGGCGGTACCACCGGCATGCCGAAGGGGGTCATGTGGACCCACCAAGACATGCGGGAGATCACCCTCCAGGGTGCCCGCAAGCTGGGCCCCGTGCCCGAGACCCTCGAGGAACTGGCTGAGGCGACCCGCCGTATGCCGGTCGGTTCCCGCATCCTGCCCGCGCCGCCCCTGATGCACGGGACCGGGCTCCTGACCTCCATGGGGACCATGATGTCCGGCGGGTGCGTCATCACCCTGGAAAAGCCCAACTTCGACGCCGAGGAGTTGCTGGCCGCCATCGATGCCCACCGGCCCCAGACCCTGGTGATCGTCGGGGATTCCTTCGGCAAGCCCATCCTGAACGCCCTCAATGCCGCACCGGGCCGCTACGATGTGTCCAGCATCGTGGCCATCGTCTCCTCCGGCGTCATGTGGAGCCAGGAGGTCAAGAAGGGGATGCTGGAGCACATGCCCCAAGCCATGTTGAGCGACGGCTTCTCGTCCTCCGAGGCCCTCGGCATGGGCAATTCGGTCATGACCAAGGACTCCGAGGTCCAGACTGCCAAGTTCATGCTGGGCGAGCGCTGCAAGGTGTTCGACGAGAATGACCAGCCCGTGGAGCCCGGCTCGGGCCGGTCGGGCATGGTGGCCATCGGCCCGCCCAACCCCCTCGGCTATTACAAGGACGACGAAAAGACCGCCCGGACCTTCAGGACGATCAATGGCGTGCGCTATTCCATCCCCGGCGACTGGTGCATCGTCGAGGCCGACGGCACCCTGACCCTGCTGGGGCGCGGCTCGGCCTGCATCAACACCGCCGGCGAAAAGGTCTTCCCGGAGGAGGTCGAGGAGGCGCTCAAGACCCATCCCAGTGTCGAGGACGCCCTGGTGGTCGGCCTGCCGGATGAGAAGTGGGGGCAGTCGGTGACCGGCGTCGTCCGCCTCGCCGAAGGCGCCAGCCTGGACGAGGACTCCCTTCGCGCCCACGTCCGCCGGTCCCTGGCCGGGTACAAGACGCCCAAGCGCGTGGTCGCCACGGACCTGTCAATCCGCGCCAGCAACGGCAAGGCTGACTACGCGACCGCCAAGAAGATCGCCGAGACCACCCTGGCCTGACCGGGGTTGGTCACCGGCGGCGGACCTCCAGCGGGTAACCGGCGCGGGAGGCCCCCGCCGCCCGGTCAAGGTCGGCCCAGCCTGAAGTGTCGCCCGTCAGGGTCGCCCTCCAGAAGGCAGACTGGAGGGCCCGGAGCCGGCCAACGGGCTTGCCAAGGACCGGGTCGCTCTCTGGCGCATCGAAGTCGCCGTGCCGAAATCCGTCCAGGATCGCTGCGTACTGGCGGCCGGGCCGGGCGCTTCGGAAGGCCTCCAGCCGCCAGTCCGGGGTTTCTTCGGCGGCACCGAAGTCCCGGCTGCCCGTGACGCTGAAGAGCGGCAGGGCCATGCGGTCGAAGGCACCCGCCTTCAGCCCCAGGCGTCCAGAGCCCTGGCCGCTGATCGCCATGCCGGCGCGAAAGCCCGCGGGCAGGGGCGGCGGGGGTTCTGGCGACAGCCTCGCCCCGCAAAGGACCAGGGTCAGGTAGGCTCCGAAGGAGTGCCCCGCCATGCCCATCCGGGCCGGGTCGATGCGATCCCGGACCGAGGCGGGAAGCCGGGTGTCCCGGGCGCGCATCAGCGACTGAAGGAAGGCGATGTCCGCCAGGCGGCTGCGCAGGAAGATGGGCCGCTCCATCACCTCGGTCAGGGGTGGGCCGCCCGGACGACCGCCGATGGCGGCGGCGAGGGCCTGGCGAACGGCGCGGGCGTCCTCTGCGGGAAGCGTCGGGTCTGGGACCTGGACCGAGTCCGTATGGGTGGGATGGATCACGACCATGCCGCGCGCTGCCCAGTATCGCCCCGTCTCGCCAAAGGCTGAGAGCGACCCCCCGAAGCCGTGGCTGAACAGGATCACCGGCCAGGGTCCCGGGGCCGCCGGCATATGAATGCGGGTTGGGATCGTTCGCCCGCGTGCAGGATCCACCAGGTCGATGCGATCGAGGGTCCGGACCGCAGGTTCAGATCTCCCGGGGAAGGCAAGGGCTGGGGCGGCCTGGAGCAAGCGTCGGCGACTGAACATGCGCCGATCCTAGCCGGAGGGGGCCCTGCCGCGCCAGTGGCGCCATCCCAGGCTGGCGTTGCTCTCTCCCAGCCTTTAGTCGAGGCCCGCAAGGAGACCCTCATGACCCAGAACCTCGGAACGTCCTTTCGCCTGATGCTGGCGTCCCTGGTCCCCGAGGGCGAAGGCTTGGCCATTGACCTTCCGGGGGACTGGCTCCAGGGCCGGACGGCCTATGGCGGCCTTACCGGGGCCCTGTGCGTGGAGGCGGCGACGCGCCTGAACCCGGACCTGCCGCCCCTCCGGAGCGCCCAGTTTGCCCTGGTGGGTCCGGCTTCCGGGCGGCTCCAGGTGACGGCCCAGGCCGTCCGTCGGGGCAAGTCCGCCGTGGTTATCGAGGCGGCGGTGACGGGGGAGGCGGGTCCGGCGGCCCGCGCACTCCTGACCTACGGCACCGGGCGGGACTCCCGGGTCCTGCGGACGGGCTCCGGCCCCGCTGCCCCGCCCGCGCCGGAGGCCTGCCCGGCCTTCTTCGCCGCCGATCGCGCGCCCAGCTTCGCCCGTCACTTCGACGTCCGCCTCGCCGGCGGTGCCCGTCCCCTGTCCCCCGGCGCCGAGCCCCGCATCACCGTCTGGATCCGCCACGGCGACGGTGAGACCCCCGGGGGGCTTCCTGCCCTCGTGGCCCTGGCCGACGCCATTCCGTCGCCGGCCCTGGTACTCTTCCCCGAGTTCGCGCCCTTCAGCACCATGACCTGGTCCCTGGACCTCGCGGTGGCGGACCCCTCTAGCGCCTCGGGATGGTGGCTACTGGACAGCGTCATCGACGCTGCGGGCGGTGGCTACGCGACCCAGGACATGAGCCTCTGGAACGACGCCGGCGAACTTGTCGCCCGGGCCCGCCAGATGGTGGCCGTCTTCATCTGACGGTGTCCAGGCCCAGCCAGTTCCGCACCCGGGGGATCCGGCGAAGGACCAGGAACTCGGCCAGGGCGACCAGGATTAGGCTCACCCCCAGGACGGGCATGAAGATCCCAAGGGCCAGGATGGCGATGCCGACGATCCGGGCGGCCATCAGGCTTGAAAGCCGCTCCGGCGCACCCAGGACGCCCCTTAGACCCCTGCGCCGCCACATGACCACGCCGCTGACTGATAAGGTGATGAGGCCCATCGCCGCGACCAGACCGAGCAACTGGTTGGCGAGGCCGAAGAGCTGCCCCTCATGGGCGGCGATCCCGAAACCGATCGCCCTGTCGATGGGATGCTTGTCGGCGAAGGTCTCGGCGTCTGTCACCTGGCCGGTCGCGGGGTCGAGGGTCAGCACCACCCGTTGGGGGCGGTTGGCGGTTTCGGACCGGACTGTCCAGACCGGCGAGGATCGCCAGCCTTCGCCCCTTACGGGCGGGGCGATCAGCACTGGGGGCGGCAGGTCCATCCGTTGGACGGACGCCACCATCCGGTCCAGCGAGACTGTCGCCGGGCCTTCGACCTGGGCTGGGCTCCCGGCGAGGTCGCGGTGGGCGGCGTGTTCGTCGACCTGTTCTGCCTTCCGGCCTGAGGACCATTCCTGCGAGGCGGCCAGGGTTCCCGTCGCCCGGCGCACCTCCTTGAAGGCGTCATTCCAGACCGTGGTCCAGGGCAGGCCTGTGAGCAGGAGGAAGAGCGCGAGCCCCGAAACCCAGAAGCCGGTGACCGCGTGCAGATCCCGCCAGGCAAGGCGGCCGCCAAGGCCCCGCCGGGGCCAAAGGACACCCCCGGGACCTCGACCCCCACGCGGAAACCAGAGGACGAGGCCGGTGAGGATCATGACTACCGCCCAGCCCGCCGCCAACTCTACCAGGAGGGATCCCCGCTCGCCCATCAGGAGTTCACCATGGATCGTCTTGATGACCTCCATCGGCCGGTCGGCCTCCCGTTGGAAGGACAGAACCACATTGGCTTCGGGATGGACGAAGGCGATGAGCGGCCCCTCCGGCGTCGAGAGGGTGATCCGTGCGGCCTCCCCCGGGCGGGAGCGGACTTCGTAGAACCTTAGTCGGGCTCCCTCAGGGGCCGCCGCCAGTGCGGCGTCCACCTGGGCCTGTGCGCTCCATGGACCGCCCTCCACGACGAGTTGGTCGTAGGGGCGGTCCAGCCAGGACTCGACCTGGGGCTTGAACAGATAGGCCGCGCCGGTCAGCGACAGGATGAGCACAAACGGAATGCAGAACAGACCGGCGTAGAAGTGCCAACGCCAGACCGTCCGGTGCGCGAGGATGGCGCGGCGCTCGGGGGCTTCAAGGGCCGAGGGGGTTTCGGATGACGTCATGTCGCTCACCACCGGCCCTTCATGTCGATGACAAAGGTCCTCTGCGGCAGGGGGTGGGAGACGTACGCCTTGTCGTTGAGCAGGTTGTCTATCCCAATCCCCAGCTCGGCATTCTCGCCGAGGGCGACGGTCACCCTTCCGTCGAGAGTGAAGTACTCGCTTTGGAAGCCATAAGCGTCACCTCGGGAGAGACCGAACAGGTCCGAGTTGGGCCGGGTGGCGTAGCGCCAGCCCAGCGAGGCTCGCGTTGCGTCAGAGATCCGGTACCGGA
>JBMOEP010000016.1:0-13652 GCA_049314675.1 Phenylobacterium sp. | reverse complement strand
TTCGTCGATATGCTCCCTCCCGGTCCGCACTGGAAGGCCCCGGAACCGACCTTTCAGGCATCGCAGGCTTTGACACCAGCCGCACCTGTCGCCAAATGGGAAGGGGCTGGTGAAGACCGGCGAGGGAGACCCGAACCATGAAGACCCTGACGCGTCCGGAGGGCACCGAACCGGGGGACCTGTCCGTCTCGCGGCGGCGACTGGCCCTGGCCGCCTTCGGCGGTTACGCCCTTTACGCCTTCTCCGCAGAGGCCCAGGCTGTCACGACCCCCGCGACGGGCCTTGTCGCGGGCGAGGTCGAGGTGGATGTCGGCGACCGCATGGCGCCCGCCTATCTGGCCCGCCCCGACGCCCCGGGCCGGTTTCCGGTCGTCCTGGTGATTTCCGAGGTCTTCGGGGTCCACGAATACATCCGCGACGTCTGCCGCCGCCTGGCGAAACTGGGCTACGTGGCCATTGCCCCGGATCTCTTCGTCCGGTCGGGTGATCCTTCGAAGACCAACGACTTCAACCAGATCCGCCGCATCGTCGGTGCAGCCTCGGACAAGCAGATCTTCAACGACCTGTCGGGGACCGTCCGGTTCCTCAAGGCCCAGTCCTTCGTGGACAAGTCCCGGATGGCAGTCACCGGCTTCTGCTGGGGAGGCGCCATCACCTGGCTCATCTGCCAGCGCATGCCGGATTTCCGCGCCGGCGCGGCCTGGTACGGCCGGCTGACTGCGCCCAAGCCGGGGGAGTTCCTCGGCGAAACCAGCCGCCCCTGGCCACTCCCCGGCGTGGCCCAGCTGCGGGCCCCGGTCATCGGGTTCTATGCCGGCAAGGACCAGGGCATCCCCCTGGCCGATGTCGAGGCCATGCGCGGCGCCCTGGTCGCCGCCCGCAAGACCGACAGCCAGATCATCGTCTATCCGGACAGCCAGCACGGTTTCCACGCCGACTACCGAACCAGCTACGATCCGGCCGCAGCCCGGGACGCCTGGACCCGGATGCTGGCCCACTTCGCCGCCAGAGGGGTAAAGCCCCGGCCGTTCTAGGTCCCGGTGCCCTCACCCGGCATCGTCCAGAGCTTCCCTTGGGGGCGAATTGCCTCTGTAATTCCTCCCCCCCGTCCCTATCTTGGGGCCATCAGAGCTCCCGCCGACGGAACCCGCCCATGATCGACCTTCGTGCCTTCGATACCCTCGGCGGCGCTGACCACGGCTGGCTGCGGGCCCGGCATCACTTTTCCTTCTCGGGCTACCAGGACCCGGCGCGCATGAACTGGGGTGCCCTGCGGGTCTGGAACGACGACGCCATCCAGCCGAACACGGGCTTTCCAGCCCATGCGCACCAGGACATGGAGATCATCACCTATGTCCTCGAGGGCGCGATCAGCCACCAGGACAGCCTGGGAAACCAGGGCCGCACTGTCGCCGGCGACGTCCAGGTGATGAGCGCCGGCTCGGGCATTCGCCACGCTGAGTACAACCTTGAGCCGGGCATCACCCGCCTCTTCCAGATCTGGATCCTGCCGGCCCAGGCCGGTGGCGCGCCCTCCTGGGGCGCCCGGCCCTTCCCGAGGGATGACCGTGCCGGGCGCTTCGTGACCCTCGCCTCCGGCCTTCCGGGAGATGACGAAGCCCTGCCCATCCGCACACCTGGCCGGGTACTGGGCGCGACCCTGCTGGCCGGCGAAAGCCTCGAGTATGAACTCCCGCCTGAGCGCCGGGCCTATCTCGTACCGGCCCGCGGAGCGGTGGAGGTCAACGGCGTCCACGTCGGGACCCGGGACGGGGCCGCCATCTCTGGCGAACCCGTTCTGCGCATCACCGCCCTCTCGGACGCCGAGCTGGTGATGGTCGACACCCTCTGATCCGCGGGTCAGTGCCGGAAGACCCGCACGCCGGTGAAGGCCATGGTCACGCCGGCGGCATCGGCGGCGGCGATCACCTCCGCGTCGCGGATCGACCCACCCGGCTGGATCACCGCTGTGGCGCCCGCCTCCGCTGCCTGGACCAGGCCGTCGGCGAAAGGGAAGAAGGCCTCCGAGGCGCAGGCCGAGCCCTGGGCCAGGCTCTCCGGAAGGCCCGCCTGCTCGGCGGCCTCGCCGGCGCGGATCGCGGCAATCCGGGCGGAGTCCCGCCGGTTCATCTGGCCTGCACCTATGCCCGCCGTCTGGCCGTCCCGGGCGAAGACGATGGCATTGGACTTGACGTGCTTGGCCACGGTGAAGGCGAACAGCATGTCCTCAACTTCCTGCGGGGTCGGCTGCCTTTGCGTGACGATCTTCAGGTCCGCCGCGGTCACCCGGGAGGTGTCGCGGCCCTGGACCAGGAAGCCCCCGGATACCGGCTTGAAGACGTCGCCCGGCGCCCGGGGATCGGGCATGCCGCCGGTCAGCAGCAGGCGAAGGTCCTTCTTCTTCGCGAACAGGGCGATGGCCTCTTCGTCGGCCTCAGGCGCTACGACCACCTCGGTGAAGATCTTGAGGATCTCCCTCGCCGCGGCCGCATCCAGCCGGCGGTTCACCGCCACGATGCCGCCGAAGGCCGAGACCGGGTCGCATTGCAGCGCCCGGGCGTAGGCGGTCTTGAGGTCCGCGCCCAGGGCCACGCCGCAGGGGTTGGCGTGCTTGATGATGGCCACCGCCGCCGAGGCCTGGGGGTCGAACTCCGCCACCAGCTCGATGGCCGCGTCGGTGTCGGCGATGTTGTTGTAGCTCAGGGCCTTGCCCTGCATCTGCCGGGCCGTCGCCACGCCCGTGCGCGGGAATTCCTCGACATAGAAGGCCGCCGCCTGGTGGGGGTTCTCGCCGTACCTCAGGGCCTGGGCCAGCTGGCCCGAGAAGGCGCGGCGCTTTGGGGCGGCCTCGCCCAGTTCCCGGGCGAACCAGGTGGAGATGGCCGCGTCGTAGGCTGCCGTGCGGGCATAGGCCCGGCCCGCCAGGGTCCGGCGCAGGGACAGGCTTGTGGTCCCCTCCGCCTCCAGTTCCGCCAGCACGGCCTGCAGGTCCTCCAGCTCGGTACAGACCGCCACATAGGCATGGTTCTTGGCCGCCGAGCGGATCATGGCCGGTCCGCCGATGTCGATGTTCTCGATGGCGTTGGCGGCGTCCGCCCCGTCGGCCACGGTCTTCTCGAAGGGGTAGAGGTTGACGTAGACGAGGTCGATTCCGCCAATGCCATGCTCGGCCATGGCGGCGGCATGGGCCGGAGCGTCGCGCACGCCCAGCAGGCCGCCATGCACCCCCGGGTGCAGGGTCTTGACCCGACCGTCCATCATTTCCGGGAAGCCAGTCAGGTCTGAGACGTCCTTCACCGCCAGGCCGGCTGCGGCGATGGCCGCCCGGGTGCCGCCAGTGGAGACCAGCTCGACCCCCAGCCGGGACAGGGCCTGAGCCGCCTCGACCAGGCCGGTCTTGTCCGACACCGAGATCAGGGCTCGGCGGACGTGGGCGCGGTCAGACGCGGGCGGGAAATCAGGTGCGGCAGGCATGGCGCTCTCCGTGTCGGTTCGGAAGGTCGGCCCAGGCGAGCGGCACTTTGAGGTCCCTGCGCTCCCCGGTGGAGTTCCACCTGTTTCGCCAGTCACGCGGGACGAAAAGACTCTAGCCCAGCCTGCGATTCCCGGAAACGGCCCACAGCCCGTCTCGGGGCCTTAACCGCGCAGGGCGGCGATGTTGGCGGCGTAGGCCTGCGGACCGCCCCGGAAGACTGCCGTGCCCGCCACCAGGGCGGTGGCACCGGCGTCCACGCACAGGCGTGCGGTCTCGGCGGTCACGCCGCCGTCGACCTCCAGTACGATGTCCCGGCCGCTGGCGTCGATCATCCGCCTCAGGGTCTCGATCTTGGCCAGCTGGGAATGCATGAAGCTTTGACCGCCGAAGCCCGGGTTGATGGACATGACGAGGATCAGGTCGACCTCGTCCATCATCCATTCGATCACGGCTGGCGAGGTCGAGGGGTTGAAGACCACCCCGGCCCGGGCGCCCAGCTGGCGGATACGCTTGAGGGTCCGGTTCAGGTGCGGTCCGCTCTCCGGGTGCACGCTGACGATGTCGGCTCCGGCCTCGACGAAGGCCTCGAGAAAGGGGTCCACAGGGGCGATCATCAGGTGCACGTCCATGGGAATGGTCGCGTGCGGCTTCAGGGCCCGGACGATGTCAGGTCCCAGGGTGATGTTCGGCACGAAGTGACCGTCCATGACGTCGATGTGCAGCCAGTCGGCGCCGGCGGCCTGGACGGCGCGGACCTCCTCGCCCAGCCGGGCGAAGTCGGCGGCGAGGATCGACGGGGCGATGATCGGACGCGGGCTCATGATCCGGACTTAACGGCCCCTGCGCCCTGCGCCAAGTCCCGGCGGGTGCGACGGTTCGGCCGACGGGCGAAACGGGCGATGAAGAAGCCGTCTGTCCCGCCCGGGCGGTGGGTCGGCAGGATCCGAAGGGTCCCGTCCTCCCGGCGGCTTTCCGGCGGCGACCCGCCCTCTCCCGGGGCGATAGGGTCGAGGGCGAAGTCGGCGCACCGCTTCAGGAAGCCGGTGACCTGGGCCTCGCCCTCTTCGGTCTCCAGGGAGCAGACGCAGTAGACAAGGCGCCCGCCCGGACGCACGCGCCGGGCGGCGGCGTCCAGAAGCCGGACCTGGTCCGCGGCCAGGGAGGCGATGTCGCCGGGTTTCACCGCCCAGAGCACGTCCGGGTTGCGGCGGAAGGTCCCGGTGGCGCTGCACGGCGCGTCGAGCAGGACAGCGTCGAAGGTCCGTCCGTCATCCCAGATCCCGGAGTCGGCGGCGATAACCTCGGCGGTGAGGCCGGTCCGCTCCAGGTTCTCCCGCACCCGGCGCAACCGGGCCGGTGAGCGGTCAAGGGCGGTGACCTCTGCGCCGGCGGCCGCCAGTTGCAGGGTCTTGCCGCCGGGCGCGGCGCACAGGTCCAGGGCGGTCAGGCCTGGCCTGGGGTTCAGCAGGCGGGCGGGGATGGCGGCGCTGGCGTCCTGGACCCACCAGCGACCCTCTGCAAAGCCGTCCCAGGCTGCGACCTCGCCCCGCCGGGCGGTGCGCCAGGTGTCGGCGGCGATCCGGGTCAGATTCAGCGTCTCGGCCAGGTCGCCCGGATCCTCCCTGAGAGTCAGGTCGGTGTCTGGCTCTCCGGCGATGATCGAGGCCACAGACAGGGCGGCCGGCCGACCCCAGGCCGCGCTCCAGCGGGCCAGCAGCCAGTCCGGCGCCAGGGCCTCGGGGTCGGACAGGTCCGGCGGCTCGCGGATCAGGCCCCTCAGGACGGCGTTGACCAGGCCTTTGGAACGGCGGGCGTCAGGCAGCGACTCGGCCAGGTCGACGCTGGCGCTGACGGCCGCATGGGGTGGGGCGCCCAGGACCAGGGCCTGGACTGCCCCCAGTCTCAGAATATTGCGAACGATCTCCGGCGGCGCGCGCGGGATGCGCGCGTCGAGGGCGCGGTCCAGCGGGCCCAGCCGCCGCAGGGCTGTCAGCACCAGCAGTCGGGCGAAGGCCCGGTCGCGGGGCTCCAGGTCGGCCAGGCCGGGCGCAGCGGACTCGTCCTCCAATCCGGCGCGGCGAGAGAAGGCGGCGGCCAGCAGGTCGAGCGCGGCGCGGCGGGCGGGAAGTCCGATGGGAATGCGGGGTTCGGTCACACAGAGCCGCCTGCCCGGTTCTGGCGGCCAAGGCAACTGGCGTTTCGCACGGCAGACGACTAGATGGGTTTCATGGAAGACGAAGCCCCGCCCAACGCCGCCCCCGGCAAGGCCCTGAGCCCCGCCGCCCGCCGCGCCCTCGAGGAAGCCGCCGCCCGCCGTCTTGCGGAGGCTGAGGCTGCGGAGCGGCTTGCCGAACAGGGGGGCCCCGCCGGCCTCGAGCCGACCCGGTTCGGCGACTGGGAACGCAAGGGCATCGCCGTCGACTTCTAGGCACCTCTGCGGGTCAGCGGATCAACGGCCCCTCAGCAGACCCCCTCCGTCCCGGGGCTCCGCCCCGGTCCACCTCCCCCTGATGGGGAGGAATTAGGGCGCCAATTGCTCCCCCAAGGGGGAGCTGTCGGCGAAGCCGACTGAGGGGGTCAACGGCATCTCAGCTGACCCCCTCCGTCGCGCTGCGCGCGCCACCTGCCCCTTGGGGGCGGAATTGGAGCCCTCTAATTGCTCCCCATCAGGGGGAGCTCCCGGCGCAGCCGGGTGAGGGGGTCAACGGCGTCGCCGCAGTTCCCTCTCCATCTACGCCAGCCCGCTCAGGCCTAGACCTGGACGGGAACCGCCGCCATCTCGGTAATGACCTTCAGGGCCGCCTCGGCCGGGTCATTCGCCGCCGAGATCGGCCGGCCGCACACCAGGTGCGACGCCCCGGCCCGCAGGGCCTCGGCCGGGGTTGCGGCGCGGACCTGGTCGTTCTTGGCCGCCCACTCGGGCCGCACGCCCGGTGTCACCACCAGGAAGTCCTTGCCGCCGATGCTGCGCGCCAGTTCCGCCTCCTGGGGACTGGCCACCACGCCGGCGCAGCCAGCGGCCAGGGCCTGGTGGATCCGGCGCTGGACGAGGCTGCGGGCGCCCGAGGCGTAGCCGATCGCCCTGAGGTCCTCGTCCGACAGGCTGGTCAGGACCGTGACGGCCAGGACCTTCAGGCCCGACTGTCCCACCCCGCGGACCGCCGCCGCCATCACCTGGGGTTCGGCGTGCACAGTCAGCAGGTCGCAGCCGGAGTCGGCGAGGGCCGCCGCTGCCCGCTCGACCGTCGCACCGATGTCGTGCAGCTTCCAGTCGAGGAAGACCCGCTTGCCCTGGGCTTTTAGCTCCCGGGCCAGCTCCATCCCCCCCCGGGCGAACAGCTCCAGCCCGACCTTGTAGAAACCTACCCGGTCGCCCAGGGTCTCCACCAGGGCGCGCGCCTCGGCCAGCCCCGGCTGGTCCAGGGGAACGATCAGTCGGGGGTCAGCGGCGGGCGGTGTCATCCTGCGGTCTCCGGGGTCGGCGGGGCGGCGAATTGGAGTATGAGCCTCCCATGATCCCCGACAATTTCGCCGTCAACTTCTTCATCGCCCTGTTCGCCCTGATCGATCCGGTGGGCAACGTGCCCCTGTTCGCTGCGGCGACCCGGGGCGTCAAGAACAGCACGGCTCGGCTGATCGCGGTCTTCGTGGCCCTCTTTGTCATGGGCTTCCTGATCTTCTTCTACTTTACCGGCCTCAGCCTGCTGGCTTTCTTCGGGATCTCCCTGCCCGCCTTCCGGATCGCCGGCGGTATCCTGCTCCTGCTGCTTGGCCTCGACATGACGCGGAACGACTTCACCGCCGCAATGGCGCCCGGAGGCGAGGAGCCTGTCGAGGGTGGCCAGACCGCCCAGGCCCGCAAGCGGTTCGAGGCCATGATCGTGCCCTTCGCCATGCCCCTGCTGATCGGGCCGGGCGCCATCTCCACGGTGATCATCTACGCCAGCGAGGCCCGGGATTACGGCATGATCGGCGTGTTCACCGGGGTCGGTGTGATCGCCCTCGTCGCCCTTTCGACCATGCTGTCCTTCTGGGCGACCCCGATCATCTCGCGCCTGCTGGGACGGATCGGCCTGGCCATCGTGGTCCGGGTCCTGGGGCTGATCCTGTGCGCCATGGCGGTCCAGTTCATCCTCTCGGGAATCGCAGACTCCACCCACGGCCTGATCCTCGACGCGGCCTCCAAGCCCTACCAGTCCTGAGGCCGTCAGGTCTTCCGGAACCGGCCACCTTGGGACTCCATCAGGGCCAGGGCCCAGTCTTCCGGCATAAGCCTGGCCAGGGCGGCGATGGTCTTGTTCGGCGCGCCGGGCACACAGACCGGACGGTTGGCCTCCAGGGCCTCCAGACCCGCCTCAGCCACTTCGTCGGCACCCATCCACAGCCAGTCCGGCGTCGACTTCCGGGTCGTCTCGCGGGTGCCGTTCACGTCGTGGAATTCCGACCAGGTGAACCCCGGGCACAGGGCACTGACCTGGACCCCTGAGCCGGTGGTCTCAAGGTGAAGGCTCTGCGAGAAGCGGATCAGGTAGGCCTTGGTCGCCGCATAGAGGGTGTGCCCTCGGGCGCCCGGCAGGAGGCCCGCCAGGGAGGCGACGTTCAGGATCCGCCCGAAGCGACGCTCGGTCATGCTGGGCAGTAGCCGATGGGTGAGTTCGGTGGGGGCGTGCAGCATCACCTGCAGGAAATCGGCCTGTTCCTGCCAGCCGGTCTCAACGAAGACGCCGGGTAGGCCGTAGCCCGCGTTATTCACCAGGACGTCAATGTCCCGTCCCGCCGCCTCCACGGCAGCCAGCAGGCGCCCCGGGGCGGCCGGGTCCGCCAGGTCCTCGGGGATGACCAGGGATCCGGCACCGAACCTCAGGCGCAGTTCATCGGCCAGGGCGTCCAGGCGCTCCTGCCGGCGCGCCGTGAGGGCGAGGTCATAGCCGCGGGCAGCCAGGCCTCGGGCGAGGGCGGCGCCGATCCCGGCGGAGGCGCCGGTCACCAGGGCGAGTCGTCGGTGCATGCCGTCTCCTGTCAGCTTGCGGTCAGGGTGGCGAAGCCCAGCCTGAGGTTCAACCCCCAAGCTCGGGGGAAACGCCGCTTCGCCCCGCGGGCTGGGGTCGCGCCCCGGCGGCGGCCGCCGCCCGGACCCTATGGCGGACCTTGGCGGCGACCGGCCGGGGCTGCGGGGCCAGGGTCTGCTTGACCGCCTCCATGAGGATCAGGCCTGAGGCCGGACGCCAGAGCCGCGAGCCAACCCGTTCGAATCCCTCCGCCCACCCGGCCAGCGCCGGGATCGGGGGAACATAGAGGGCTCGGGTCCAGCCGGTGGGCGCCAGCCCTGCCTCCTCGAGTCGCCGGGCCAGCTGTCGGCGGCTATAGGGCCTGCCATGCCCGAAAGGCGTCGACTCGAACGGCGCCCAGGGACCGTTCCGGGCGGCGGCCACGGCGATCAGGCGCCCGGCGGGGGCAAGTACCCGCACAGCCTCGCGTAGCAGGGCCTCCGGGTCCGGGCTCTCCTCCAGGGCGTGCACCATAAGGATCCGGTCGAAGCGGGCGTTGGGGAAGGGCAGGGCGTCCTCCGCCGTCAGGACCGCGCGGTTTTTGCGCCCGGGGGGCCAGGCGTCCGCGCCCTGCCCGGAGGGCATGGCCGCAACCGCCCGCCCGGCGTCCTTGGACAGGGCCTCAAGGTAGGGCGCTGCGAAGCCCGCGCCCAGCATCTCCAGGTCCCGGGTCTCGCCCCAGGTCTCACGGATCTTCCGCGTCGCCATGTCCCGGGCCGCCTGGCCCAGGGGCGAGGCGTAGAAGGCCGCCAGATCAGAGATGTCTTGCCGCATGACGCGGATTTAGGCCTAGTCGGGCCCGACCGCGAGCCCCGGAAAGTCCGGAAGGCGCGGCGGAGGAAGGTCGCCATGACCCTGACCGTTCATCAGTTCCCCTGCCTGTCTGACAATTACGGCTATCTGATCCGCGATGAGGCCTCGGGCCGGACCGCCTGCATCGATACGCCGGACGCCACCGCTGTCCTGGCCGAGCTTGGGCGGCTGGGCTGGAAGCTAGACCTTGTCCTGAACACTCACTGGCACGCCGACCACGCCGGCGGGAACGCCGAGGTCAAGGCCGCCACTGGCTGCGAGCTCCTGGGTCCTGCCGAGGTTTCGGGGCGGTTCCCTGTCGACCGTGTCCTGTCTCCCCGCGAGACGGTGAGCCTGGGTGGGACGGTGTTCGAGGTCCTGGAGTCTGGTGGCCACACCCTGGGCCACATCGCCTTCCATGCCTCGGAGGCGGGCGTCGCCTTCGTGGGCGACACCCTCTTCGCCCTGGGCTGCGGACGGATGTTCGAGGGCTCGCCCGCGCAAATGTGGTCCAGCCTGCAGCGCCTCGCGGCCCTGCCCGACGCGACCCGCGTCTACTGCGCGCATGAGTACACGGCCTCGAATGCCCGGTTCGCCCTGTCGGTGGATCCCGATCCGGCCGTGCGAACCCGGGCCGAGGCCGTCTTCGCCGCCCGCGAGCGGGGTGAGCCCACCGTGCCCAGCACCATAGGCGAGGAGAAGGCCACCAATCCTTTCCTGCGCGCGCCGCACCTGCGGCCAGGGCTGCCCCCGCATGATGCCTTTGCGGCCCTGCGCGCCGAGAAGGACAGCTTCCGGGGCTAGCGGATCCCCGCCGCCGCGAGGATACGGTCGGAGGAGGGGCGGCCTGACAGGCCCTGCCCGGGCGCCACGGTGATCTCGATCACGCCCCGCCGGAGCTCGGCCCGGGCCTGGCGGCCCTCGACCAGCCGCACCCGCTTCACGTTCATCAGGATTTCCCGGCCGTCCTGCAGCCGGGTCAGGCGGAGGATGGCCTCTGCGGCAACCATGGCCGCATCCGCTGTCAGGGCCGAGGAGGCCGGCGAGGCGTCGGCCTCGAAGGGGATAAGCCGCCGGGCGGCCCGGGTCGCCCGGGTACTGGCCTGGGCCAGGCGCTCCAGCAGTTGCTGCGGCCCCAGGGGTGTCATGCGCAGGGTCTGGCCCGCGCCGGAAAGGGCGACCGGCAGCCCTTCGGGCCGGTCATATGTAAAGACGGTCAGCCCGCCGGTCCGGCTAGCCCTCAGGATCGGCTCGCCCAGGTCGTTCAGGTAGAGGATGTCCCCTCGCGGCGCGGGCTGGGCCCTGAGCACCCAGACCTCGGGGCTGCGGTCGAACTTCACCAGGGGTACAGGATGGCTGCGGTCGAAGGTGAAGCGCACCCCTGTTTCGCTGATATAGCGGGCCACCACCGGCGCACCCGGTGTTCCAGCCTGACCGCCGCCTGGGCTGAACAGGACGCTGCGCCCGACGGTCAGGGACTGGGCGCTGGCCGACGCCGCGCAGGCCGCCGACAGGGCAACCAGCAACAAGAGTCTCAACCGCCGCCGCCTGTCTGGAAATCGGGATTTGTGCATCAGCACCGGCGAGTACACGGCGACTGGGGCGGATTTTGGACGCTGCGCCGCCCCCACCCCCTGGATCCGCCTCCCATACCGGTCTCGTCCTCAGCCGGCCATGTACTGGCCGCCGTTCAGCGACAGGGTTGAGCCGGTGACGAAGCCGGCGTGCTCGCCCGTCAGGAAGGCCACCATGTCGGCGATCTCCTCGCCCCGGCCAAGCCGTCCCACCGGGATCTGGGCGATGATCGAGGCCAGCACCGCCTCGGGCACGGCCTGCACCATCTCGGTGTCGATATAGCCCGGGCAGATGCAGTTCACCGTCACGCCCTTGCGCGCATTCTCGAGGGCCAGGGCCTTGGTGAAGCCGATCATCCCGGCCTTGGCCGCCGCGTAATTGGTCTGGCCCGCCTGGCCCTTCTGGCCATTGATCGACGAGATGTTGACGATCCGGCCCCACTCGCGTTCCCGCATCCCCCCGATGACCTGGCGGGTCATGTTGAAGACCGAGTCCATGTTCACCCGGATCACGTCCGACCACTGTGTTGGCGACATCTTGTGGAAGGCCCCGTCCCGGGTGATGCCGGCGTTGTTCACCAGGACGTCTACTGGCCCCAGTTCGGCCTCTACCGCGCGCACCGCGCGGTCGCAGTCCTCGAAGGTGCCCACATTGCCCTTTACCACCATCACGCCCAGTTCCCGGGCGCAGGCCTGGGCGGCCTCCTCGTTGCCGGAATAGCCGGCGGCCACCTTCATGCCATCGGCCGTCAACCGCTCACAGATCGCGCGGCCTATGCCCCGCGTGCCTCCTGTCACGAACGCCACCCTCGCCATCGCCGCCTCCTGTTTCCGCCCTTGAGCTTCAGACCTGTTCGACGCAGAGGGCGACGCCCATGCCGCCGCCGACGCACAGGGTCGCCAGGCCGCGGGCCGCGCCTGACCGCTTCATCTGGTACAGCAGGGTGGTCAGGATCCGCGCGCCGGAAGCGCCGATGGGATGCCCGATAGCGATCGCCCCGCCGTTCACGTTCACCTTGTCCGGGTCCAGGCCCAGCTCGCGCACGACGCACAGGGCCTGGGCAGCAAAGGCCTCGTTGGACTCCACCAGATCCAGGTCGGAAGTGCTCCATCCGGCCCGCTCGAGGGCTTTCCGGGTCGCGGGGATGGGCCCCGTCCCCATGATCTGGGGATCGACGCCCGCCTGCGCCCAGGAGGCGATCCGGGCCAGCGGCGCAAGGCCCCGCGCCCGGGCGTCCGCCGCCGACATCAGCACCAGGGCCACGGCGCCATCATTGATGCCCGAGGCGTTGGCCGCTGTGACTGTCCCGTCCTTGGTGAAGGCCGGGCGCAGGCCGGAAATGGCGTCCAGGGTCACCCCGTGGCGGATGAATTCGTCCTGGTCGACGAGGGTGTCGCCCTTGCGGCCCTTGATCGTCACCGGGACGATCTCGTCGGCGAACCGGCCGGACGTCTGCGCCGCCTCAGCCCGGTTCTGCGAGGTCACGGCGAACCGGTCCTGATCCTCGCGGGTGATCTGCCAGCGGGCGGCGATGTTCTCGGCCGTCTGGCCCATGTGGTAGCCGTGGAAGGCGTCCCACAGGCCGTCCTTGATCATGGTGTCCACCAGGGCGAGGTCACCCATCTTCTGGCCGCCGCGCAGCTGCTGGGCGTGGGGCGCCTGGCTCATGCTCTCCTGGCCTCCGGCCACCACAACCCGCGCCGCGCCATCGGCAATCTGCTGGGCGGCCAGGGCCACCGCGCGCAGGCCCGACCCGCAGAGCTGGTTCAGGCTCCAGGCCGGTGCCTCCATCGGGATCCCGGCCCCGATCGCGGCCTGTCGCGCCGGCCCCTGGCCCGCCCCGGCCTGCAGAACCTGGCCCAAGATGACCTCGTCCACGTCGGCGGCAGCCACCCCGGCCCTGGCCAGGGCCCCGATGATGGCGGTGCGTCCCAGTTCCTGGGCGGGCAGGCTGGAAAGGGCGCCGTTGAAGGACCCGACGGGGGTCCGCGCGGCGGAAACGATGACGATGTCGCTCATCGGAAGTCTCCTGGATGGGTCAGGCGGCGACCAGATCAGCGGCCGCTCGCTTCGCTCTTCAGAAGACGCTCGCATCGGGAATACTGCAATGCAATAGTGGAGCGTCTGGCGCGTGTGCGCGCAGGAAGGAACCGGAATGGCCAACGCCAAGGGCGCCAGGACGGGCGATGGCCCGGTCATCATCAAGAAGTACGCCAACCGCCGACTCTACAACACGGCGTCCAGCGCCTACGTCACCCTCGAGCATCTCGCCGAGATGGTGCGCAAGGGTGTCGATTTTGTCGTCTACGACGCGAAGACCA
This sequence comes from Phenylobacterium sp., assembly GCA_049314675.1. Lineage (GTDB taxonomy): Bacteria > Pseudomonadota > Alphaproteobacteria > Caulobacterales > Caulobacteraceae > Phenylobacterium. The sequence goes on along the minus strand of JBMOEP010000016.1, from coordinate 441 downwards.
ACGACGACATCACCCGGTCCGTACTCGCCCAGATCATCTTCGATGAGGAAGGCCGGTCCGAAAGTCTCCTGCCCATCCAGTTCCTGCGCCAACTGATCGGCTTCTACGGCAACTCCATGCAGGCCTTCCTGCCCTCCTATCTGGAAATGTCCCTGGCCTCCTTCGCCGAACAGCAGGAGCGCCTGCGCCAGCAGATGACCGGCGCCACACCGGCGGCCGGGCTGGCCGTCTACGAGGAGCAGGTGAAGAAGAACATGGTCCTGTTCAACCAGGCCATGCAGATGTTCTCGCCTTTCGCCTACGGCAAGCCTGAGGCTCGGACGGCGCCCGCAGCCGAGACGCCGCCCCCCGCGCCCCCCGCCTCCGAGGACGCCATCGCCGACCTCAAGCGGCGGATGGAGGAGATGGCCGCCCAGATTGACAGACTTGCTTCCGGACGAT
>JBMOEP010000015.1:0-14493 GCA_049314675.1 Phenylobacterium sp. | reverse complement strand
AGGGCCTTGGCACCTGCCTGGGGCGGGGTGGGTGGCGCCGGCGGCTTCTGGGCCAGGAGGAAGGCCTTCAGGGCTGGCTCCTGGGCGGGGGTCAGTTGCAGGACATCGCGGAGGCGCTGGGCCCGGGCCTCGGGACTTGGGCCTTCCAGCCGCATCATCCGCACGGCGCCGGGCGGGGGGCCGCCCGGGGGCGGGGACTGGGCGAAGCTCGCGCCGGCGGCGGCGAGGGCGATCACCGCAGCGACGCCGGCGGCTCCGAGTTTGGAATGGGTCATGTCTGTGCTCCTTGGATGCACCCCTTGCCAATACGAACGCGCCCTTGCCCCGTTTCCGTCGCAGGCCTCGCCAGGGGGCCTCAGGAGAGGGCGTTGCGACAGGCCGCCGCCATGGCCAGGGGGCCCAGGGCGACCGCTGCTGCGGCGTAGGCCCCAAGCAAGGCGAAGCCGGCGCCCCAGGGCAGGCCCGAGTCGAAGGCGTGAAGGGCACCGCCGCCGAAGATCACCGGCGGAACGAAGAGGGGCAGGACGATCACGGCGGTCAGCAGCCCGCCGCGGCGGGCACCCAGGCTGAGGGCGGCCCCGATCCCGCCGGTGAAGGCGAAGGCCAGCCCCCCCGCCAGGGCGCAGGCGAACAGCAGGGGCGCCAAGGCCGGCGAGGCCCCCAGGGCGATCGCTGCCAGGGGCGCCAGGACCGCCAGGGGCGCGCCCGTGGCCAGCCAATGCCCGAGGCACTTCAGGGCGCAGGTGAATTCCAGGGGCAGGGCAGCATGGGCCATCAGGTCCAGGGCCCCGTCCTCATAGTCCCGCTCGAACAGCCGCTCGAGGCCGAGGAGGGCGGACAGGGCCAGGACCGTCCAGGCTGCGCCCGGCGCGATCTGCGCCAGCCGCTCTGGCTCGGGTCCCGAGGCGAGGGGCAGGAGAAGGGTCGCCCCGGCAAAGAAGCCGCCCGTCACCATGAGTCCGCCGCCCCGCCCCCAGGCGATGGTGATTTCCCGGCGCAGGAGTCCGAGGGCGGGGTTCACGGGGCGATCTCCAGGACGACGGTGGCCACCGGCAGGGGGTCGTGCACCGCGGCCAGGATGAGGCCTCCCCCCGCCAGGTGTCCGGCCATGATGTCGAGGACCTGGCCCCGCCAGTGGGCGTCGAGGGGGCTGAGCGGCTCGTCGAGCAGCCAGAGGGGCCGGGGCGACGACAGCAGGCGGGCGAGGGCCAGGCGGCGCCTCTGCCCCGCCGACAAACGCCGGACCTCGAGGTCCAGCAGCCGGAGCAGGTCCAGGCGAAGGACCGCCGCCTCCATGGCCGCGGGCCTCCCGCCCTGCCATCGGGTCCAGAAGTCCAGTTCCTCGCCGGCGGTCCGCGAGGCCTTCAGGCCGTCGAGGTGGCCGAGGAGGTGCAGGCCCGAGGCGCGCGCCGTCCCCGGGTCTGTCCCGCCGAATTCGATCTGCCCGGAGTCCACTTCGCACAGGCCCGCCACGGCCCTCAGAAGGCTGGTCTTCCCCGACCCATTGGGGCCCGTCAGGGCGCAGGCCTGCCCGGCTTCCAGGCGCAGGTGCAGGCCGGAAAACAGTCGCCGTCCGCCCCGGGAGAGGGACAGGTCCCCGAGGCTGAGGGCCAGGGTCACCACTTCCTCCCGGCCGGCGCATGGACGTGGCCCCGCTGAAGGTCTATGACGCCCGCGGTCGCACCCGTCCTGGAGGACGTTCGCGGCGCCGGGGCGAACGCTGTGTGTCCGCCCGTGTTGGTGCGCGATCTCCGGTTCGTTTTGTGTGCAGTCCGGAACAGAGGAAGGATCCCTGACATGGCGTCAATCGACAGCCTCAAGACCCGCCGCGAACTCACGGTGGGAGACAAGACCTACATTTACTACAGCCTTCCGGCTGCCGAGGAAGCCGGTCTTGCGGGCCTAGCCCGACTCCCGGCCTCGATGAAGGTGCTGCTGGAAAACCTGCTGCGCAACGAAGACGGCGCCACGGTGGTTGCCGACGACATCAAGGCCCTGGCTGCATGGCTCGATAACAAGGGCGCCGTGGAGCACGAGATCAGCTTCCGCCCGGCCCGGGTGCTGATGCAGGACTTTACCGGCGTGCCGGCGGTGGTCGACCTGGCCGCCATGCGCGACGCCATGACCAAGCTCGGCGCCGATCCCGAGAAGATTAACCCCCTGAACCCCGTCGACCTGGTCATCGACCACTCCGTGATGGTGGACGCCTTCGGTACCGCCAAGGCCTTCGGCGAGAATGTCGATCGCGAGTACGAGCGCAATATCGAGCGCTACCGCTTCCTGCGCTGGGGCTCCTCGGCCTTCAACAACTTCCGCGTTGTGCCCCCCGGCACCGGCATCTGCCACCAGGTGAACCTGGAGTACCTGGCCCAGACCGTCTGGACCGGGGATGAGGACGGTTCGGCCCTGGCCTATCCCGACACGGTCGTCGGCACCGATTCCCACACCACCATGATCAACGGCCTGGCCGTCCTGGGCTGGGGTGTGGGCGGCATCGAGGCCGAGGCGGCCATGCTGGGCCAGCCCATCCCCATGCTGATCCCGGAGGTCATCGGCTTCCGCTTCACCGGTGACATGCCAGAGGGGTCCACAGCGACCGACCTGGTGCTGACCGTCACCCAGATTCTCCGCAAGAAGGGCGTGGTGGGCAAGTTCGTCGAGTTCTTCGGTCCGGGCCTCGCCGGCCTGACCCTCGAGGACCAGGCGACCATCGCCAACATGGCCCCGGAATATGGTGCCACCTGCGGCTTCTTCCCGGTCACCCGGGCCACCATCGACTACCTGCGCGCCACCGGCCGGGACTCCGCCCGGGTCGACCTGGTTGAGGCCTATGCCAAGGCGCAGGGGATGTGGTTCGAGCCCGGCGATCCGGACCCGGTCTTCACCGATACCCTCGAGCTTGACCTGGGCTCGGTGCTGCCCTCCATGGCCGGCCCGAAGCGGCCCCAGGACCGGGTGCTTCTCAGCGACGCCGCCTCCGAGTTCCGCGCCGCCCTCGGCAAGGAGTTCGGCCGCGAGCCCGGCGCCCCGCGCGCCGAGGTGAAGGGTGAATCCTACGACCTGGGCGACGGCGACGTCGTGATCGCCGCCATCACCTCCTGCACCAACACCTCCAACCCCAGCGTCCTGATCGCCGCCGGCCTGGTGGCCAAGAAGGCTGTGGAGAAGGGGCTGAAGGTTAAGCCCTGGGTCAAGACCTCCTTGGCCCCCGGAAGCCAGGTGGTCACCGACTACCTGAAGTCCGCCGGCCTGACCAAGAGCCTGGACGCCCTCGGCTTTAACCTGGTCGGCTATGGCTGCACGACCTGCATTGGCAACTCCGGTCCCCTGTCCGAGGCCATCGCCGAGACCATCCAGTCCGCCGACCTGGTGGCCTGCTCGGTCCTGTCCGGGAACCGCAACTTCGAAGGTCGGGTCAATCCCGATACCCGGGCCAACTATCTGGCCTCGCCGCCCCTGGTGGTGGCCTACGCCCTGGCGGGAAGCCTGCTGATCGATCTGGCCAACGACCCGATCGGCGAGGGCAAGGACGGCAAGCCTGTCTACCTCAAGGATATCTGGCCGACCTCGGCCGAGATCGCCGCCCTTCAGCGCAAGCATGTCACCGAGAAGATGTTTGCCACCCGGTATTCCGACGTCTTCAAGGGCGACAAGAACTGGCAGGGCATCAAGGTTGCCGGCGGCCAGACCTACGCCTGGGACGAAAGCTCGACCTACGTCCAGAACCCGCCCTACTTCCAGGACATGAAGATGGAGCCCGAAGCGGTCACTGACGTGATCGAGGCAAGGATCCTGGGCGTGTTCGGGGACTCGATCACCACCGACCACATCTCGCCGGCCGGCTCGATCAAGGCCAGCTCCCCCGCCGGGGTCTACCTGCGCGAGCATGAGGTCCCGACCACCGAGTTCAACTCGTATGGCGCCCGCCGGGGGAACCACGAGGTGATGATGCGGGGCACCTTCGCCAACATCCGTATCCGCAACAAGATCACCCCCGACATTGAAGGCGGCGTGACCCGCCACTTCCCCTCCGGCGACACCATGGCGATCTACGACGCCGCCATGCGCTACCAGTCGGAAGGCCGGCCGATGGTGATCTTTGCCGGCAAGGAATACGGCACGGGTTCGTCCCGCGACTGGGCGGCCAAGGGCACCAAGCTGCTGGGCGTGCGGGCGGTGATCGCCGAGAGCTTCGAGCGCATCCACCGTTCCAACCTGGTGGGCATGGGGGTCCTGCCCCTGCAGTTCATCCAGGACGGCTGGCAGAAGCTGAACCTGACCGGCGATGAGATCGTCTCCATCCGCGGTCTCTCCGACCTGTCGCCCCGCCGCCAGCTGACCGTGGAGCTCTATCGCGCCGGCGACGGCCGGATCGCCCGGTTCCCGGTGCGGTGCCGGATCGATACGCCGACCGAGCTGGAGTACTTCCGCAATGGTGGGGTACTGAATTACGTTCTTCGGAACCTGGTGCGCGACGCCCAGGGCTGATCCTGGCCGCCGCGCCCCTGTAAAGGCGGCGCGGCGGGTGGGTTTCACGCCTTCTTGATCGGGCGCTCCAGACAACTGGGATTATGTGCGGGCCTATGCGTGGAGCCCTGTTCGCCTGTCTGCTGATGCTGTCGCCGGCCGTGGCTTCGGCCGCGCCGCGGTCGCTGGTCGTGATCGAACTCTATACCGCCCAGGGCTGTGGGTCCTGCACCGGCGCAGGGGCGGCCATGGAGGCCCTCGCCGCGCGCCCCGATGTCCTGCCGCTGACCTTCAACGTCGACTACTGGGACTATCTCGGCTGGACGGACACCCTTGCCCGTCCGGAATTCGTCGTGCGCCAGAAGACCTACGTCTCCCGCTTCAAGCTCGAGGATCCCTACACGCCTCAGGCTGTGGTCGGGGGCCGGGGCGAGGCCGGGGCCCTCGAGGCTGAGACGCTTGAGACCCTGATCACCAAGGCTGTCCAGGCGCCTGCGGGCCCGCGGATCACCGTCTCTGCGGATAGCGCCAGCGTGGCGTCCGGCACGGCGCCCAAGGGCGGTGCCGAGGTGTGGATGGTGCGATATGATCCCCGTCCCCGCAGCGTCCAGGTGCGCCGAGGCGATAACCGCGGCCAGACCGTGGTGGCCATCAACGCCGTCCGCGAGCTGAGGCGGCTCGGCTCCTGGCGAGGCCGGACCCTGACCTGGCGGCTCCCGGCCGCCACCGAGTCGGGCCTTGCGACCGTGGTGATCGTGCAGTCGCCCAAGGGCGGGCGCATTCTCTCGGCGACCAAGATCCCGCCGTCCCGGAAATAGGCCGAGCCCTCAGACAGGGCGGAGGCGACGTCCTGCGATGTGTGGAGGGGTGTCGGCTGGCCCGGCGGCCCGGCTCCGGGCGGGGGCTGGGGGGGCTGTTCAGATACCCGAAGCTCAGGTCCGGCCAACCGACGCCTGCACATTCCGATGTGGATCTGGCGGGCGCTTGTCCGAAATAAGGTCATTTCGCGGCGGGAGTCTCTGGCTTCCCCAGGATTGCCCGGGACGGCGCAGGGAGGCTAACCTTCCCCCATGGCGGCGGAACCCTTCCCCACAGGCGGTCCCCCAGGACGCGTCTTCTTCGAGCGGGCTGAGTTCACCCGTATCCTGAACCTCTATGGCCGGATGGTCGCCGCCGGGGAGTGGAAGGACTACGCCATCGATCCCCTGCCGGACGCCTGTGTCTTCTCGGTCTTCCGTCGTGCCTCCGAGGCGCCCGCCTACCGCATTGAGAAGCGCCCGTCCTTGGCCCGCAAGCAAGGCGCCTGGGCGGTGATCGGGGAGGGCGGCATGATCCTCAAGCGCGGACACGACCTGGCGCAGGTCCTGACGCTCTTCGACTCCCGGCGTTTCCGGGTGGTGGACTGAAACTCAAAGAAAAACCCCGGCGGTCGCCCGCCGGGGTCGGTCTTCCGGTGTCAGGTCCCAGGTGCCTAGCGACGGTCGCCGAACAGGCTCAGCAGGAACTGGAACAGGTTGATGAAGTTCAGGTACAGGCTGAGGGCCCCAAAGTTGGTCGCCACGGCCGTGGAGCCCGCGTCGCCACCCAGGTCGTAGTACATCAGCTTCAGCCGCTGGGTGTCGAAGGCGATCAGGCCTGCGAAGATCAAGACGCCCAGAATGCTGATGATGAAGCTCATCATCGGCAGGTTCAGGAACATGTTCACCAGGGACGCGATGACCAGTCCGATCAGGCCGACGATCAGGAAGCTGCCCAGACCCGAAAGGTCCCGCTTGGTGACGTAGCCGAACCCGGACAGGCCTGCGAAGGCTGCTGCGGTGATCAGGAAGGTCTGAGCCAGGGCTGCGCCGGTGTACAGGAGGGCCAGGAGGCCCATGGAGGCGCCCATCAGCACCACGATGCTCCAGTAGGCGATGGCGGCACCACGGGGCGTCTGTCCGCCCCGGCCGAAGCTGGTGAACAGGATGATCGCCATGGGTGCGAAGGCGACGATGTAGCCAACAGGGGTCATGCCGGCCAAGCGGCCGTCGGCCGCGACCTTGAACATCAGGTCACGAACCGGCGGGAACATGCCCGTCAGCCAGGCCATGGCCGCAGAGACCACCAGGCCCAGGGCAACCTTGTTGTAAACGCCGAGCATGAACTGGCGCAGGCCGGCGTCGACGGCCATGTCGGCGCGGTCCACGATAACCGGACGGGCCGATCCGCGATTGAAGTCGCTCATCGAAGGAAGGTCCTCTCCCAAACGCCCGGAACGGGCGCAGGCATGAATATCGTGACCTTAACTGTCTTGTGCAAGCCGGCACCGACGGCAGGCTTGGGAAAATGATCCGTCTCTCCGCCGCCCTGGGCCTCCGCAGCCAGGTGTAGGAGCCCGCCAAGGGGCTGCGCATGCCCCCCGGATCGGCGATCTAGGCGCGCCTACTGCCCTGACTCGAAGTTCACGTCGGGCCGGTCGTTCCAGCGCTTGATTCGCCAAACGCCACCCTGTTTCACGAACCAGCCTTCGTAGTCGACCCCCGAGACGACCGTGAATGTCTTTCCATCCTTGGCGTTGGTGATCAGCCCGCTGATGACGGCATGGGCCGTGGAATCGGTCTGTTCCACGAACAGGATGTTGGAGATCAGGTGTTTGCGTCGATTTCCGCTGCGTTCGAATTCGCCAAAGCGCGTGCGCCAGAAACTGCGGAAGGCATCGCCCGTCTGCTCCACGGGTGTCATCCCGGGCAGGCCTACCGAGAATACGGCGTCATCTGTGAAGAGCTTGAACCAGCCGTCGATGTTGAACCTGTCCACTTCGATGGCGTAGCCATGGATCAGGTGGGTCAGGGCGACCCGGTCGGCGACGTTGAACCGGGTGTCCCCGGCGCTTTTCGAGACCGCCGGTCCTGTGCGGTCAGGAGGTGACTGGGCAGCGCCGGCGCTCACGCCCAGCACGGCGGCGAGTGTCGCCCCCAAGGCGCTGGCCAGAATGGCGCTCAGGAGCCGGCGGGCGTGAAACCGAAGGGACAGCATCTCGAACTCCTGGCTGCAGGCGGGGGAGGTCACGCCGAAGGATCGGCGGCCCGCGCTGCGATCGGGGATTGTTATCCTAATCGGGCGCGGGCGAAACACCCAGCCAGTCGCGAGGGTGCGCAAGGCGCGCGCTGGCGGTAGGGTCCCGCCCATGATCCGCCTCTTTGCCGCCCTGGCCCTGCCCGACGAGGCCGCCGATGCCCTCGAACCCTTCCAGCAGGGCCTGGATGGGGCGGCCTGGCGGCCCCGGGAGGCCCTGCACGTCACCCTGAAGTTCGCCGGCGACCTGCCCGAGGACCTGGCCGACGCGTTCGACTCCGAACTCGGGCGGATCGGCGGGGCGCCCCTGTTCCTTGATCTCGCCGGGGCCGGTGCCTTTGGCGAGGGGCGGGACATCCATGCCGTCTGGGCCCGTGTGACGCCCACCGGGCCGCTCTCGCGGCTGGCGCAGGCCTGCGAGATCGCTGCGCAGCGGGCGGGCCTGCCGGCGGAAGTGCGCGCCTACACCCCGCACGTCACCCTGGCCTACCTGAACCGGCTGCCGCCTCAGGCCGTGGCCCGTTGGCTGACCTTCGCCGAGGCCCTCAGGGTTCCCGGCCTCAGGGTCGACCGGTTCGGCCTCTATTCAAGCTGGCGCGGCCCGGACGGATCACGCTATCGCCTCGAGCGCAGTTATCCGCTCGACCGCCGGGCGGACACCGCCTCAGGAGCCGCCGATGCCTGACTGGATTTCCGCCATCATCCTGGGCGTGGTCGAGGGGCTGACGGAATTCATCCCGGTTTCGTCCACCGGGCACCTGTTGCTGGCAAAGACCGCCCTGGGCCTGCCCCCGGGCTTCTGGGACACCTTCATCGTCCTGATCCAGCTGGGTGCCATACTGGGCGTCGTCGCCCTCTACTTCCGGCGCCTCTGGGCGGTCCTGGTTACCCTGCCGACCTCCCAGCGCTCGCGCCACTTCGCCCTCTCGGTCCTCGTGGCCTTCCTGCCGGGTGCCCTGGCCGGTGCCCTGCTGCATGACGTCATCAAGGACGTACTCTTCGCGAGCCCAAGGCTTATCTGCGTCTCCCTGATCCTCGGCGGCCTGGTCCTCCTGGTCATCGATCGCCGGGCTCCCGCCCCTCGGGAGACCGACGCCATGGCGCTGAGCCTGAAGACCTCCCTGCTGGTCGGCCTCTTCCAGACCCTGGCCATCATCCCCGGCGTCTCCCGCTCGGGAGGGACCATCGTCGGGGCCATGCTGCTGGGTGTGGAGAAGCGGGCCGCCGCCGAGTTCTCCTTCTTCCTGGCCATGCCGACCATGGCCGGTGCCTTCGTCCTGGACTTCTGGTCCAACCGCCAGTCCCTGCACGGCGACCGCCTGGGCCTCCTGGTCCTCGGCTTCGGGGTGAGCCTCGTGGTCGGCTACGCCGTCGCAAAAGTGATGCTCGACTTCGTCAGCCGCCGGGGCTTCGCGCCCTTCGGCTGGTGGCGCATCCTGGCCGGTTCGGCGGGACTTGTCCTCCTGTCCCAGACCTGACGGTCAGGCCGGCCGGCTCGCGCCGGGGGCGGTGTCCGCGGCGAACTGCCCGCCCTTGCGGAACCGGTAGAGATAGGTCGGCAGCATGGCTTCCACCGTCTCGGGGACGATGCCGAGGTCCGACAGGCCCGGGGCCTTGCCGGACACGACGTTGTCGGACCGCAGCAGGCGGACCTGGTCGGCGGTCAGGGGCGGGGCGACCGGTGTCAGGGTGAAGGGCCAGCAGAGGGTCCCGACCAGCCCGGCCAGGGGGAAGGGCAGGGGCGCATAGAGCCGACGCCGCCCGGTCTCCTTCTGGATCAGGTCGAGGATCTCGCGGAAGGTGAAGACGCCGGGGCCGCCCAGCTCAAAGGTCTGGCCGGCGTGGCGCGGGTCCAGGGTCACCTCCGCCGCGGCGCTGGCGACGTCGCCCACATAGACGGGCTGGAAACGGGTGCGCCCGCCTCCGATCAGGGGCAGGGCGGGGCTGATAACGGCCATCTCGGCGAACTTGTTGAAGAAGTCGTCTCCCGGACCGAACACGATTGAGGGTCGCAGGATGACCGCCGCGGGCAGGATGGCGCGGACTTCGGCCTCGCCCTCCGCCTTGGTGCGGGCGTAGCGGGCGGGCGAGTCGGCGTCGGCGCCGAGGGCGGACATGTGGGTCAGTCGCGCGCCGGCCGCCGCTGCGGCCCGGGCGATGATCGCCGCCGCCTCCACGTGGACCGACCGGAAGGTCTGGCGTCCGGTCTCGTAGAGAAGCCCCACCAGGTTGATCACGGCATCGGCACCCTCGACGGCGCGGGCGACGGAGTCCGCATTGCGGATATTGGCCTGGACGACCTCCACCTGGCCGACGTCGCCCATCAGCCGCATGGCGTGGGCCAGATGCGGCTGGCGCACGGCCACCCGGACCCGGGCACCCCGGCGGGCCAGGGCCCGGACGATCTGCGTCCCGATGAAACCGGAACCCCCAAACACGGTGACCAAGTCTGGCATGACTCCAAGGCTCCAAGGCGCAAGATCAGGGGATGGGGATAGACGATGCCCGTCCGCCCTGCAATCGGCGCCCGCCCTAGTCCCGCGCATGGCCGTTGACCGAACCCGGACTTGGCCCTAAGGAAGCGCCCTCGCACGGTCCGACGGATCGGGCCCAGGTGGCGGAATTGGTAGACGCGCTGGCTTCAGGTGCCAGTGGCTTAACGGCCGTGAAGGTTCGAGTCCTTTCCTGGGCACCATCGTCTCCCCTGGGGACGCTTCACATTCAACCGGCGGAGACGGCGGACCGTGGCGAACTTTCTTCATCAAGGCGACCTTCCCGACGGGGTCTTCGACGGCGTTGCATCTGTCGCCATCGACTCTGAGACCATGGGACTGAGGCTCGGCCGCGACCCGCTCTGCTTGGTCCAGCTGTCGGCGGGCGATGGCAATGCGCACCTGGTCCAGCTGTCGAGGGCCGACTATGCGGCGCCGAACTTGACGGCACTCCTGGCCGATCCTGCGGTTACCAAGATCTTTCATTTCGGGCGGTTCGACATTGCCATGTTCCACCTCCACCTGGGGGTCCTGACAGCGCCGGTCTACTGCACCAAGATCGCCTCCAAGCTGGCCCGGACCTACACCGACAAGCATGGGCTGAAGGACCTGTCCCGGGAACTGCTGGGCGTCGACATGTCCAAGGTCCAGCAGAGCTCGGACTGGGGCGCGAACACCCTGACACCGGAACAGATCGCCTACGCAGCTTCGGACGTCCTTCATCTTCACCGCCTGCGTGAGCGGCTGGACGGCATGCTCCTCCGGGAGGGACGGGCCGAGCTTGCCGAGGCCTGCTTCCGATTCCTCCCCCACCGCGCCCTTCTCGATGTTGAGGGGTGGGAGGATATGGATATCTTCGCCCATGCCTGAGCCTGCGGCTGGCGTCTGGACATGAGCGAAGCGACGCTTCCCGCGGCCGGCCGCCGGGCCCGCGAGGGTGTGGCCTGGCGACGGCGCTCCCGCCGCGTCCAGGGCCTGAGACGGCTCCTCCCGGCCCTGGTCGGTCTGATCTTCCTCGTCCTCGCCGGCTATCTCGTCCGCGCCGTGTTTGCCGCCCCCCGCGCCCGGCCAGTGGAGGCGGGGGCGTCGATCCAGCTCATCAATCCGCGCTTCGTCGGCCAGGACCGGAAGGGCCGGGCCTTCACCCTCACGGCCCGCACGGCCACCCGAGATCCCAGGGACTATGATCGGGTCCTGCTCGACCAGCCGGTGCTCGTGCTCCGCCGGGACCCTGCTGAACCGATCCGGGTCTCTTCGAAAACGGGGGACTACAACGAATCCAAGCATCTCCTGAAGCTGACCGGGGACGTCCGGCTGAACGGCGGCGACATCAGCTTCCTGACCGGGGCCTCGACCTTCGACACGGCGCTGGGTGAACTCGTGGGCGACGGCGCCATCCAGGGCGTGGGTTCGCTTGGCGAAATCAATGCGAAGTCCTATGGCGTATACGACAAGGGCGACCGCCTGGTGTTCGGCGGCGGGTCTCCACCCGCCTGGAGCCGAGGTCCGGGCCCTAAGCGCGGGAACAAGCGATGACGAGCCTTCAGCACAGCGTCCCGACGGCGGCGGCGATCTTCGCCCTAGGCCTCGGACTGGCCGCAGCCCCTGTCGCCCAGGCCCAGCTGGCCCGCAATTCCAAGGCCCCCGTCGACATCACCGCCGACCAGCTGGAACTGGTGAACAGCCAGTGTTCCGCCGTCTATAGCGGCGGGGCCGAGGCCCTGCAGGAGACCAGCCGCCTCCGGGCCAACGAACTCAGGATCCTCTACGCTCCAGCCCCCCCGGGCGGCGGCAAGAACGGCTGCAGCAGCGATCTCCTGCGGATGGAGGCGACGGGATCGGTGTTCTATGTGACCCCCGAGCAGAGGGTTCGCGGCGACAAGGCCGTCTATGACGCCAAGACCCAGACGCTAACTGTCACCGGCTCGGTCGCCGCCTCCCGCGGGCAGGACGTCATGAAGGGAGAGCGCCTGGTGGTGAATACGGTCAGCGGGGACGCGCGCATGGAGGGCGGCGGGGAACGCTCCGGCCGCCGGGTCCGCACCGTCATTTATCCGGGCGCCTCGCCCGACGCGCCGAAGTAGGGTCGGGGCATGGAGGCTCCTGTCCAGGAAGGCCTGGTCGTCGACCGGATCGGCAAGACCTACCGTGGCCGCGCCGTGGTCAAGGGCGTCTCCCTGCGCCTTGGCCGGGGTGAGGTTAAGGGGCTGCTGGGTCCGAACGGAGCCGGCAAGACCACCTGTTTCTACATGATCACCGGCCTGGTCGCCGCCGACGAGGGCGCGATCTGGCTGGACGGGGAGAATATCACCGCCCAGCCCATGTACCAGCGCGCGCGCATGGGCCTGGGGTACCTGCCTCAGGAGCCGTCCATCTTCCGGGGCATGACGGTTGAGGAAAACGTCATGGCGATCGTGGAACTGCGCGAGCCCGACCCGCGCAAGGCCCGTGAGACCGTCGCCGGGCTGCTCGGTGATCTCCGGATCGACCACCTGCGCAAGTCTCCCGCCATCTCCCTGTCCGGTGGCGAGCGGCGGCGCGTCGAAATCGCCCGCGCCCTGGCTTCCGAGCCAGCCTACATGCTGCTGGATGAACCCTTCGCCGGAATCGACCCCCTGGCCATCGCCGATATCCGCGAGGTGATCGGCTACCTGAAGGCCCGCGGGATCGGCATCATGATCACCGACCACAATGTCCGCGAGACGCTGGACATCATCGACAGGGCGGCCATCATCCATGCGGGGGAGCTCCTGCTGGAGGGTACGCCCGCCGAGATCGTCGACAATCCCGAGGTCCGGCGCGTCTACCTTGGGGAACAGTTCGCCTGACGCCACCGGGGCCTTCGCCCCGTCGTCGGCCTTCGGGAGGGGGAGGGGCATGGTCGCCACGCCGAGGAATGCGGTCGTCATCCTGCTGGACAGCCTGAACCGGCACATGCTCGGCGCCTATGGCGGGACCGAGTTCGCCACCCCCAATCTCGACGCCTTCGGGCGTACCGCAGTCCGATTCGACAACCACCATACGGGCTCACTGCCCTGCATGCCGGCGCGCCACGACATCCTCTGCGGCGCCCTGGACTTCCTCTGGCGGGCCTGGGGGTCGGTGGAGATCTGGGAGGACGCCATCACCTACGAGCTGCATAAGGCCGGCGTGGTCTCGCAGCTCATCTCGGATCACCCCCACCTGTTCGAGACCGGCGGCGAGAACTATCACGCCGACTTCACCGCCTGGGCCTACGAGCGCGGGCACGAGGGGGACGCCTGGAAGACCCGGCCGGATCCCAGCTGGGCGGGCGCGCCGATCTTCGGACGGGATCACATGCCCTACCATGACAGCCGGGGCTGGTTCCGGGGGGAGCCGGACTTTCCAGGTCCGCGGACCATGTCCGCCGCTGCCCGATGGATCGAGGAGAACGCGGGCTGGCACGACCGGTTTTTCCTGTTCATCGACGAATTCGACCCGCACGAGCCCTTCGACACACCCGAGCCCTGGGCCTCGATGTACGACCCCGACTATTCGGGCCCGCCCATGATCTGGCCGCCCTACATGCAGGGGGCGATCGCGAAGGGCGTCCTGAGCGAGGCCAGTGCCCGCCGCCTGCGGGCCAGCTATGGCGCCAAACTGTCGATGATCGACCACTGGTTGGGGCGGGTCTTCAAGGCGATCGAAGACAAGGGACTGGCCGACGACACCCTGGTCATGGTGTGCACCGACCACGGGCACTACCTGGGCGAGAAGGACATCTGGGGTAAGCCCGGCGTGCCAGTCTACAACACCCTCGGCCACATCCCCCTGATGATCCGCCACCCGGGCATCACCCCGGGCGCCTGCGACGCCCTGACGACCAGCGTCGACCTGTTCGCCACCCTGGCCGACCTGTTCGGGGTCAAGGTCCGACAGCGCACCCATGGCCGGTCCCTCCTCCCCGTCCTACGCGGCGAGGCGGATACGGTTCGGGATCACCTGCTGACCGGGGTCTGGGGGCGCGAGGTTCACCTGGTCACCCGGGAATGGAAGTACGCCCGGGGTCCCGCCGGACAGAACGCGCCCCTGTCGATGATGTCGAACCGGTGGTCCACCATGCCGACCCACCTGATCGACCGGCATATCGCCCTGCCGCCGCCCGACCACCGGGCCTTCCTCGACCGCATGCCAGGCTCCGCCATACCGGTGATCCACCAGCCTTACGCTGCAGGCGACGCCCTGCCCTTCTGGGCCCGAACGCGGCCTTCGGGGAACTATCTGTTCGACCGGGTCGCGGATCCGGACGAGATTGAGAACCTGGCGGGAACCCCGCTGGAGACGCAGGCCGCCCGACGACTTGCCGAGGCCCTCACGGCGATCGAGGCCCCAGAGTCGCAGTTCGTGCGGCTGGGCCTGGACTGAGATGGAGAAGACCATGAAGCTGAAATCCCTCGCGGTCCTTGCCGCCGCCCTGCTCGCGGCGACCCTCGCGGGCTGCGCTCGCGACATCCCCTAC
>JBMOEP010000014.1:0-14578 GCA_049314675.1 Phenylobacterium sp. | reverse complement strand
GCCTACCGCCGCACCTCCATCTTCCTGGTGCCTACCGACACCCCCGGGGTCCGGATCATCCGCAATGTCGCCAACGGCGGCGGCGGCGAGATCGGCAGCGGGAGCGAGGGCTATGTCGAGTACAAGGACGTCCGCATCCCCTACGACGCCCTGCTGGGCGAGCGCGGCGCGGCCTTTGTCATCGCCCAGGTCCGGCTGGGCGGCGGCCGGGTTCACCATGCCATGCGCACGGTCGGCGCCTGCAAGCATGCCCTGGACCTGATGTGCCAGAGGGCGGTCTCGCGCACCACCCGGGACGGCCGGCTGGCCGACCTGCAGATGGTCCAGGAGCAGATCGCAGACTCCTGGATCGCCCTGGAGAGCTTCCGCCTCCTGGTGCTGAGGACGGCCTGGCTCATTGACAAGCACAAGGACTACAACCTGGTCCGCAAGGACATCGCCGCCATCAAGGTGGCCATGCCCAAGGTCTACAACGACATCGCCACCAAGGCCGCCCACCTGCACGGCGCCCTGGGGGTCTCGAACGAGATGCCCTTCATGAATATGGTGACCAGTTCGCTGGTCATGGGCATCGCCGACGGCCCCACTGAGGTGCACAAGGTGACCCTGGCCAAGCAGGTGCTGAAGGACTACGTGCCCGACAACGACCTCTTCCCCAAGTACCACATCCCGCGCCTGCGCGAGGACGCCCAGGAGAGGTTCTCCAAGGAGCTGGCCGAGATGAAAGACGAGTACGCCCGCACAGTGCGCGACGCCGCGTCGGCCTGAGCCCTTACGCAGACCGGAAACAGGGGGCGTCCTTCGGGGCGTCCCCTTCCTTTTTGACTTGATCGCTGCGGCGTCAGGCCCTCAGGGTCCTGACCCACCCGCCCCTTCCTCCGAGATCCGCCTCATGTCGTCAGACTCCGCTCCCGAATGGCCCGTCCTGTCGATCGCCGAGGCGCATGCGCGCCTGACGGCGTCGGGCCAGCGCTACGAGATGGAGGAGATGGAGATCCGCGGCGTCCTGCAGCGGGTCTGGAAGAATGCGCCGCCGACCCTGCGAGATATCTTCCTGAACGCCCGGGCCTTCGGGTCCCGGGAATTCCTGGTCTACGAGGACGACCGGGCGACCTACGAGGCCTTCGCCCGCGCCGCCATCACCCTGGCCCGCCAGCTGCAGGCCGACGGCGTGCGCAAGGGCGACCGGGTGGCGGTGATCCTGCGCAACCTTCCGGAATGGCCGGTGGCCTTCTATGCCGGGGTCCTCGCCGGCGCCATCGTGACCCCCCTGAACGGCTGGTGGACCGGTCCCGAGCTGGAGTACGGCCTCGCCGACTCCGGGACCCGGATCGTCATCGTCGATGACGAGCGGCTCGAGCGCATCACGCCCCACTTGGCGGGCTTGGCCGACCTGGAGCGCGTCTATGTCGCCCGCCTGCCAGAGGGCGTGGAGGCGACGGGCCGGGCGCGGCGGCTGGAGACGGTGATCGGGCCGGTCAACAGCTGGAAGAACCTGCCGGACCTTGCCCTTCCGGATGTCGATATCGCCCCCGACGACGACGCCACCATCCTCTACACCTCGGGGACCACGGGCCGTCCCAAGGGCGCCCTGGGCACCCACCGCAACATGACCGCCAACGTGCTGACCAGCGGCATCGCCGCAGCGCGCAACTTCCTGCGGGCGGGCCAGCCCCTGCCCGAGAGCGACCCTCACAAGCTGCCCCAGCGCAGCTCCCTCCTGGTGGTGCCCCTGTTCCATGCCACCGGCCTGTCGGCCACCCTCGGCCCGACCATGAACGCTGGCGGCAAGATCGTGCTCATGCGCCGCTGGGAGGCCGAGCAGGCCATGCAGATCATCGAGCGCGAGCGCATCGACGCCACGGGCGGCGTGCCCACCATCGCCTGGCAGCTGATCGAGCATCCGGCCCGGGCGAAGTACGACCTGTCCTCCCTGGTGTCGGTCTCCTACGGTGGGGCGCCCTCGGCGCCGGAGCTGGTCCGGCGGATCGTCGAGGTCTTCCCGGGCTCGGCGCCCGGCAATGGCTGGGGCATGACCGAGACCACGGCCACCTTCACCAGCCACACCGGCAAGGACTACGAGGCCCGGCCCGACAGCGCCGGCCCCGCTGCCCCCGTCGGCGACATGCAGATCCGCGATCCTGGCGACGGCGTCACCCTGCTGCCCCTCGGCGAGGTGGGCGAGCTCTGGGTCAAGGGCCCGCAGGTGGTGAAGCTCTACTGGAACAAGCCCGAGGCTACGGCCGAGACCTTCCAGGACGGCTGGCTGCGCACCGGGGACCTTGCCCGCCTGGACGAGGAGGGCTTCCTCTTCATCGTCGACCGCGCCAAGGACATGCTGATCCGCGGCGGCGAGAACATCTACTGCGTCGAGGTCGAGAACGTGCTCTACGACCATCCGGACGTGATGGACGCCGCCCTGGTCGGGGTTCCCCACAAGACCCTCGGAGAGGAGCCCGCAGCAGTGGTGCACCTGAAGCCTGGCGGAACCGCCGGCGAGGCCGAACTGAGGCAGTGGGTGCGCGAGCGGCTGGCGGCCTTCAAGGTCCCGGTCGAGGTCCGTTTCTGGCCCGAGCCCCTGCCGCGCAACGCCAACGGCAAGATCCTGAAGACAGAGCTGAAGTCGGTGTTCGAGGCGCGTTCATGAGCGATGGCGCGCCCCTGATCGTCGGCCTGGGCGGTACCACCCGGCCCGGTTCGAGCACTGAGCGGGCCCTGGCCGCCGCCCTTGGTGCCGCCGAGGCCCTTGGTGCCCGCACCCGCCTGGTGGGTGGGGACTTCCTGGCCGAACTGCCGATCTACGATCCGCGCCCGGGGGGGCCAACCCCAAGACAGGCCGAGATGGCCGAGATCATCCGGGGCGCAGATGGCCTGATCCTCGCGACACCCGGCTACCACGGCTCGCTCTCCGGGGTGATGAAGAACGCCCTGGATACGCTGGAGCTTCTCCGCGACGACGCGCGTCCCTATTTCTCTGAACGGGCAGTCGGTGTGATCGTCACCGCAGCCGGTTCGCAGGCGGGGGGCACGACCCTCACCGCCGTCCGTTCCATCATCCACGCCATGCGCGGCTGGCCGACCACCTTCGGCGCCGCCATAAGCGTGAATTCCGAATCGTTTGGCCCCGACGGCCGGCCCCTGGAGCCCCGCGACGCCTGGCAGCTCGACACCGTCGCAGCCCAGGTCGTCCAGTTTGCAAGGATGAGGTTCACGTCATGAAGCGCCCCTATCTCGTCACCGATGCCCCGGCCTCAGCGGGCGAGTCCGCCATTTCCCCGATCGAGGACATCATCGAGGACGCCCGCAATGGCCGCCCCTATATCCTGGTCGACGCCGAGGATCGCGAGAACGAGGGCGATGTCATCATCCCGGCACAGTTCGCCACACCCGACCAGATCAACTTCATGGCCAAGCACGCCCGCGGCCTGATCTGCCTGTCCATCACCGGGGAAAGGTCGCGCCATCTGCGCCTGCCCCCGATGTCGGCGGACAACCAGTCGGGTCACGGCACCGCCTTCACAGTCTCCGTAGAAGCCCGCGAGGGCGTGACCACGGGTATTTCGGCGCATGACCGGGCCCACACCATCGCCGTGGCGGTCGACCCCACCAAGGGTGCCGGCGACATTGTCTCGCCAGGCCATGTCTTCCCCCTCGTTGCCCGGGACGGCGGCGTCCTGGTCCGGGCTGGCCACACCGAGGCGGCCGTCGACATTTCGCGCCTGGCGGGCCTGAACCCGGCGGGCGTGATCTGCGAGATCATGAAGGACGACGGGTCCATGGCCCGCCTGCCCGACCTCATCGTCTTCGCCCAGACCCACGGCCTGAAGATTGGCACCATCGCCGACCTCATCGCCTATCGCCGGCGCACCGAACGCCAGGTGGAGCGGGTGCTGGAGACCTCGATCGACAGCGCCTTCGGTGGTCGCTTCCGGATGGTGATCTACCGGAACATCCTGGACCGCACCGAGCACCTGGTGCTGACCCGGGGACGGATCGAACCTGACCGCCCGACACTGGTCCGCATGCACCGTCTGGACCTTGCGGCCGACATGCTGGGTGCCGGGGGGGCGCGGAACGCGTTCGTCCAGCAGGCGCTGGAGAAGATCGCAGCAGAGGACGGCGCCGGCGTTGCCGTCTTCATCAGCGACACCAATCCGGCCTGGCTCTCCGAGCGCTACGGCGCCGATCCCGAGGTTGACCATGGGGCCAATGTCCTGCGCGACTATGGCGTGGGCGCGCAGATCCTGATCGACCTTGGCGTCCGCGACATGGTTCTCTTGACCAACTCGGCCACCGTCCTTCCAGGGTCGGCGGGATACGGCCTGCGCATCCTCGATCGTCGCCCCCTCGACTGAAGACCGAATTCAGGAGTATACGTCTTCCGGCTTAACGCAGCGCCCGGCCGCAAGGTCGGGCGCCGTCATTTCAGGAGACCTTCATGGCCGACATTCTGATGCCGAAGGCGACCGCTGTCTGGCTGGTCGACAACACGTCTCTGACCTTTGAGCAGATCGCCGATTTCTGTGGGCTACACCCCCTTGAAGTGAAGGGTATCGCCGACGGCGAGGTCGCCCGGGATATCCGCGGCGCGGATCCGATCGCCAATGGGCAACTGTCCCGCGAGGAAATTGACGCCGCCCAGCAGGATCCCAAGCGCCGGATGGTGGCCCTGAAGAGCCGTCATGCTGAGCACCTGAAGCCGACCAAGAAGGCGCCGCGCTACACGCCCGTTTCCCGACGGCAGGACCGCCCGGATGCCATCGCCTGGTTCGTGCGCAACCACCCCGAGGTGACCGACCCCCAGATCTCGCGCCTGTTGGGGACCACCAAGGCCACCATCGACCAGGTCCGCAACCGCACCCACTGGAACTCTGCCAACATCAAGCCAGTGGATCCTGTCAGCCTCGGACTGTCGACCCAGCTTGAGCTGGACGACATCGTCCGCAAGGCCGTGGACAAGCGCATCCGTGACAATGCCCGAAAGGGAATTGTCGAGCCGGAGGGGCCGACCCTGGAACCTGCCGCGGAAACCGGAGCTGAGCCCTGGCCCCGGACGGACGACGACGCCTGATCCCCGCGTCAGGCGGCGGATCGAGTCCCGGCCCTCAGGCGTTCGAGCTCTTCCTTGAGGCGCAGCTTTCGCCGTTTGATCTCGCGGATCTCTTCGTCCTGCGAGCTGGGATGGGTGAGGGCGTCCTGGAGCTGGGTTTCCAGGGACAGGTGCCTGCGGCTGAGTTCGCGGATTCGACCGTCTATGGACATGACTTAGGGTCTCCTTCCATTCGACTGAAAGCAGTGAACACCCGCTGGCGCGGGCTGTCAGATCACATAAGATTGCATTTGGGCTCTTTGTAGTTCCGGGATCGCCACATGCACATCTTGTCGTCGGGCCTGCCCGGTCTGCGGGCACCCTCACCCGGACGGGGAGGGCAAGGATGAGGGGAGACCTTCCGGAAGAGGCCAACGAGCCCGCGATCCGCAGGCGACTGGCCGAGCTTCAGCTGGATCACAATGACCTGGAGGTCGCCATCCAGGCCATCGGCCAGGCCCCCATGCCGGACATGCTGGTGATCGGCAGGCTCAAGCGAAAGAAGCTGGCCCTGAAGGACGAGATCCAGCGGATCAAGGACCGGCTGACCCCAGACATCATTGCCTGACGACATCATTGCCTGACGACATCATTGCCTGACGTCAGCCCGGCCCCGGGTTTCCCCCTAGCCGCGCCGTTCCCGCCGCCGGGCGTACATGGCCGCATCCGCCCGGGCGACCACCTCTTCGGGCGCCAGGTCCGGGGTGATCTCGCTCACACCAAAGGATACGTGGATGGGTGCTGACCATTCGCCGAACCGGATGGGCGTCGACTCCAGGGACCGGGCCAGGCTTCGGGCCCGGGCCTCGGCACCGGCTAGGGTCGCTTGGCCGAACACGACTGCGAATTCATCACCGCCAATACGGGCCACAAGGTCCGGCCCGGACATCTGGCTGCGGAGGCGGTCGGCGACGGCGCGGAGCGCCTCGTCTCCCGCCGCATGGCCGAACCGGTCATTGACACTCTTGAAGTCGTCGAGGTCGATATAGACCAACGCCGCGGGCGATCCATAGCGATGGCTGAAGGTCCGGATACGTTCGAGCTCCCGCATCAGGGCGCGGCGGTTGAGGGCTGGCGTGAGGGGGTCCTGGTCGGCCAGGATCTCTGCCTGGTTCAGGCGGGCCTTCAGTCGAGACACCTCCTGGCGCAGGTCGTCGACCTCGGTCAGCAGGGTTTTTATGGCCCCCTGGACGGCGGGGGTCAGGTCCGCTTCGGAAAGGCCCAGGAAGGCGGTTTCGTCTGGCCGGGTCGGACCGCGTCCGACCACCTTCGCGCCAGCCTGCATGAGGGCACGCTTTCGGATGTCCGAAAAGGGCTGGTTTCTTGCGCCGGTGATCTTGAGAACCATGCTGGGGCCCCGCGAATCTCCCCTGACGTTAACATTTTATGCACGTTGTGTTGACCCTAGGAGGGCGGTGCCTATTCTGGCCCTCCTCGCCGACAGGGGTCCATGTCATGAGCGGTTCCACCGCACCCGTCGCCATCATCATGGGCAGCCGGTCTGATTGGTCGACCCTCAAAGGGGCCGCCGACATGCTCGATGCCCTGGAAGTCGGCTGGGAGGCGCGCGTGGTGTCCGCCCACAGGACTCCCCTGCGCATGGTCGCCTTCGCCCAGGGCGCCCGC
This sequence comes from Phenylobacterium sp., assembly GCA_049314675.1. Taxonomy (GTDB): domain Bacteria; phylum Pseudomonadota; class Alphaproteobacteria; order Caulobacterales; family Caulobacteraceae; genus Phenylobacterium. Next base: position 7,863 of record JBMOEP010000014.1, on the reverse strand, counting down.
GACGCCGGCGTCCGGGTGATCATCGCCGGGGCGGGGGGCGCAGCCCACCTGCCGGGCATGACGGCCGCCCTTACCGACTTGCCCGTGCTCGGCGTCCCCATAGAGTCCAAGGCGCTGAAGGGCATGGATAGCCTCCTGTCCATCGTCCAGATGCCAGCGGGTGTTCCGGTGGGAACCTTGGCCATCGGCGAGCCTGGTGCCCGTAATGCAGGCCTGCTGGCCGCCCAGATCCTTGCGCTTTCTGATCCTGCGCTTGCGGCTCGGCTGTCGGACTGGCGACGCGCCCTGACCGCCTCGGTGGCCGAGACTGTGGCCGACGACTGACCGCCGCATGACGCCGCTCGCTCCCGGATCGACGATCGGAATCCTCGGCGGCGGCCAACTCGGACGCATGCTGGCGCTGGCCGCAGCGCGCCTTGGCTTCGACGTCGCCATCCTGGACCCCGAGCCGGATTGCCCGGCATCCCGCGTCTGCGCCTGGCACCTGTGCGCCGCCTACGACGATCCCGAGGCCCTCGCGCGCCTGGCCCGGATGAGCGGTGTCGTGACCCTGGAGTTCGAGAACGTGCCTGCCGGCGCGCTCGCCATCCTGATCGGGCTCGGCGTTCCGGTTGCGCCCGGTGCGCATGCGCTCGCCGTGGCCCAGGACCGGGTAGAGGAAAAATCCTTCCTCAACGCCGCTGGTGCCCCGACCGTCGCCTTCGTGGCGGCGGACTCGCCCGAAGCCGCCGCCCGGGCCACGGTGGAACTGGGCGGCCGGGTGCTCATCAAGACCCGGCGCGATGGATACGACGGCAAGGGGCAGGCCTGGGCGAACTCGCCCGAGGCGGCGGCCGAAGTCTTCCTGGCGCTTGGCGGTCGCCCGGTGATCGTCGAGGCGCCGGCGCCCTTCCGGCGAGAACTGTCCGTGATCGCCGCCCGGGGCTGGAGCGGGGAGTCGGCGGCCTTCCCCCTGGCCGAGAACGTCCACCGGAACGGCATCCTCCACCTGTCCTCCGCGCCCGCAGTCGTGACGCCAGGACAGGCGACCGAGGCCGGCCGGATCGCGGACCGGATCCTGTCAGGTCTGGGCTATGTCGGCGTGATCGGGATCGAGCTGTTCGAGCTCGAGGACGCCTCTTTCCTGGTCAACGAGATCGCCCCTCGGGTACACAATAGCGGACACTGGACCCAGGACGGCGCTGCAACCGACCAGTTCGAGCAGCACATCCGGGCCGTCGCCGGCTGGCCCCTGGGGCCCGTCGAGGCCCGGGCCCGCGTGGAGATGGAAAACCTGCTGGGCGAGGCGGTGCAGGACTGGGCGGCATTCGCTGGCGAACCCAACGCCCGTCTGCACCTCTACGGCAAGCGCGAGGCCCGGGAGGGTCGCAAGATGGGCCACGTCAACCGGGTGTTCCCGCTCTAGATCCTGTTCCGATAAGTGGGAACCGGTTATCGGATCGAAACAGGATCGAGCGCCTCAGCCCTCGGGCGGGATCGCCTGAAGGGCTTCCTCAAGTTCCGTGAAGGACGGCTGGGTCAGGGTCGGCACGCTGCCGCGGCCGATTTCGACCGAGATCTGGGCCGCATTGCCATGCAGGTGGGCCACCAGCACGGACTGGATGATGCGATAGAAGGCCGATTCTTCCTCGATGATGGAGGTCAGCCGGACCGCAAAGGGGCCTACGAGCCCGTAGGCCAGGAAAACCCCGAGGAAGGTGCCGACCAGGGCGCTGCCGATCATGGCGCCCAGCACCGCCGGCGGTTCCGTGATTGAGCCCATGGTCTTGATGACCCCGAGCACGGCGGCCACGATCCCCAGGGCGGGAAGGCCGTCGGCCATGGTCTGGAGGGCATGGGCCGGTCCGAGCGCCTCGTGATGGTGCTTCTCGAGCTGCTTCTCCATGGCGTCCTCGACCTGGTGGGGGTCCTCGAGGTTCATGGTCATCATGCGAAGGGTGTCGCAGATGAAATCGACTGCGAAGTGATCCTTCACGATCTTGGGGAAACGGCCGAACAGGGTCGACTCGTGCGGATTTTCGATGTGGCTCTCGAGGGCGATGACCCCCTTGGCCTTCATGGTCTTGGTCAGAAGGAACAGGAGGGAGAGCAGGTCCTTGTAGTCGGCAGCCTTCCACTTGGGTCCGGCGAAGATCTTGGCCAAGCCGCCGCCGACGCCCTTGATGACATCCAGGGAGCTGCCGATCAGGAGCGCAGCTATGGCGGCGCCCAGGATGGTGCCCATCTCATGGGGCGCGGCGTGCATGACCACGTCCATCTTGCCGCCGGTTAACATGTAGACCCCGAACACGCAGACGAAGAGCAAGACGATGCCAATGATCTGGAACATGCGAACGGCGCCTGATTTGAACCGGCCCCCAAGGTGGACCGGAATGCTTAACGTCCGGTGAGCATGATCAGGGGTGGCGCGGCGGCTGTGGCGGACCTATCACCCGACCATGTCCACCGCGTCCTCGCCCGCGGCTGGAGGTCCCAGCGGCGTGCCGCGGTCCTCCTTCGCGATCATCTTCGCCGTCTCCATGGTCACGGCCATGGGAAACACCGGGATGATCTCCGTACTTCCCGCCATCGGCCGGTCGATCGGGATGCCAGACCCGATGGTCGCCGCGGTCTTTTCGCTGTCCGCCCTGCTCTGGGCCTTTTCCTCGCCCTTCTGGGCGCGGATGTCTGATCGCTACGGACGCAAACCCCTGATGATGGTGGGGCTGGCGGGGTTCATGGTCTCCATGGCCCTCTGCGCGGTGGTGGTGGCCGCCGGTCTGCACCAGCTGGCGGCACCCGTCGTGATCTTCATCCTCTTCCTGCTGGCCCGGGCCCTCTTCGGCTTGTTCGGAGCGGCGTCGAACCCCGCGACCCAGGCCTATGTCGCCGAGTATACGCCCGAGGCGCAGCGTACCCAGTCCATCTCCGGCCTCGCGGGGGCCTTCAGCCTGGGAACTGTGATCGGTCCCTTCCTCGCGCCGCTCTTTATCCTGCCCCTGCTCGGCCTGGCGGGGCCCATGGCCTGCTTTGCCGTCATTGCTGGCGTCATGCTTGTAATCGTCTGGCGCCGGCTCCCGGAGAGCGTCTATTGGCCCCTGACGTCGCCTGGGAAATCCTCTCAGTCGGAGCCTGGAGTGCGTGGTCGGCCGATGTGGCTGGACCCCCGGCTGACACCCTTCCTGATCTACGGATTCATCGTCGCGGTCAGCCAGACGGCCCAGAGCCAGACACTGGGCTTCCTGATCATTGACAAGCTCGGGGTCTCCCCGACCGTCGCCCAGGGCTTCATCGCCATCGCCATGATGTTCGGCGCCATGGCGGGGCTTCTCGCCCAGTGGGGCCTCATCCCGCGGTTCTCAATGACGCCGCGCCAGCTTCTGCGCTGGGGGGTCGGCGTTGCCGCAGTGGGTAACCTGATCGTTGCGGCCGCGCCGGACTACTGGGGCGTGGTGGCTGGCTACGCCATCTCAAGCCTGGGGTTCGGCCTCGCCCGCCCAGGATTTACGGTGGGGGCCTCCCTGGCCGTTCGCCTCGAGGAGCAGGCGCGCGCCGCTGGCGCGATTGCGGCTGTAAATGGGATCAACGTGGTTCTCGCGCCCGCCTTTGTCCTCCTCTACCAGCACATCCAGGCTGCGCCCTTCCTCCTGAACGCCGGGCTGATGGTCGCCATGTTGATCTTCGCCTATCGGAACCCCCAGCTGAGGTCCGCCAATCCGCGACCCGCCCGGGTCGAGGGGCCGGACCAGGCCCTGGTCTAGCCGGCGCTGCGGAGCCTGGCGATCATGTCTGGGGACAGGTAGCCGTCCGCCACAAGGCCCCGGGACTTCTGCCAGGCGCGTAGGGCCTGACGCGACTTCAGCCCCATGACCCCGTCGACCTCTCCAACGTCGTACCCTTGCGATTTCAAGGCGGTCTGGGCGCCGGTCCGGTCTGAAAGCGAAAGGGGAGTCTCCTCCGGCCAGGGCCGGACCAGCCCAGGCCGTCCGGCGATCCGGTCCGCCAGCAGGCCCACCGCCATGGCGTAGGTCACGGCGTTGTTGTAGCGGCGGATCACGAAGTGGTTGGCCAGCAACAGGAATAGGGGCCCACCCGCCCCCGTAGGCGCGATCAGGCTGGCTTCTCCGTTTCCGTCCGGCCAGCCGCCACCACCAGGCTTGGACACGCCCAGGTCCGCCCACTGGGAAAGGGGGCAGGTCAGGGCCTCGCACATTGAATAGTCGAACCCCCCGGGTGCCGTGGCTTCGATCGCCCAGGGCTCCTGGCGCCTCCAGCCCGCTTGGGAGAGCAGGTTCGCCGAAGACGCGAGGGCGTCGATCGCAGAACCCCAAACGTCCCGCCGGCCGTCCCCGTCCCCATCCACCGCCAGCCTCAGGAAGCTGGAGGGGATGAACTGGGTCTGCCCCATGGCGCCGGCCCAGGATCCGACCAGCTGGGCGCGCGAAACCTCCCTGGAGGCCAGCATCCTCAATGCCGCAAGAAGCTGTTCCTCGGCAAAGGCACGCCGGCGGCCGTCCGCGGCGAGGGTTGCCATGGAACGGATGACGTCTTGGTCGCCCATGGCCGCCCCGTAACCGGACTCCATGCCCCATATGGCCCCGAGGATTTCCCGGGGCACGCCCCGCTCGGATTCGATCCGGGACAGGGCGGTGGTATCGAGGCTGGCGAGACGGCGGCGACCGATTGCAGCCTGGTCCTCCGAGGCCGCCCGTCGCACGTAATGGCTGAAGGGTCTGGAGAACTCCGGCTGGTTGCGGTCGGATCCGCGGACTCTGGGATCCGGCGTCAGTCCGGAGAGCTCCCGATCCACCAGGTCGACAGGCAGGCCTGAGCTGACCGCGGTCTTCCTGAAGCCATCGAGCCAGGCCCGGAAGGCGGCGTCGACCGACTCGGTCCCTGCGACGACGGGGTCCGATCCCTGCGCGGGGGTCGCGAGGGCGGCCGCGGCGGTGGCGAGGAAGGTGCGACGTTTCATGCCGAAAGGATTAGGCCGCTCCGGTCGCGGGGGCAATTGACTCGGCGCGACCCGTTCCGTATACGCGCCCCTCACTTGGTCGCCCGGGCTCCTGTCCCGCACCCAGAGAAGTCGAAGGTCATGAAGGTCAGAAGCTCGCTCAAGTCGCTCAAGACTCGCCACCGCGACTGCAAGCTCGTGCGCCGCAAGGGCGTGGTCTATGTCATCAACAAGACCAACCCGCGCTTCAAGGCGAAGCAGGGCTGACCTGCCTGCGCCCCCCCCTGGGGCGGAAGGTTTTCCACAGATGATCCGTCTCCGCCGCCCCCAAAGGGCGGCTGAACGCGCGACTCTGCTCGCCTGCACGGTTAGTTTCCGGCCCCAACCCCGACACAATTCTGCAGGAGCCTGATGTCATGTCCGGTGAAGACGCCCACACCGAAGTTCTGAACCAGGACGCCCAGGGACGGCTGCGGACCATCATCGAGCGGGTCGAGCGCCTCGAGCAGGAAAAGTCCGAGGTCATGGAGCAGATCAAGGAGATCTTCGCCGAGGCCAAGGGTGGCGGCTTTGACACAAAGATCATCCGCAAGGTCGTCCGTATCCGCAAGCAGGATCGCGCCAAGCGCCAGGAGGAGGAGGCCATCCTCGACCTCTACCTCGCTGCGATCGGCGAGATTTGAAGTCCCGTCCGCCCGATCCCAGGGAAGCGGCGCGCCGTTCGGCGCTGAATGCGCTCAGGCGGGCGCGGCGGAAGGCGGAACGCGCTGGGGTCGACCTTTCGGAATGGGAGGGCGAGTTTCTCGGTTCTGTTGAGACCCGGATCCTCACCTTCGGCCGGGCCTTCGGCGACCCGGAGAAGGGGGCTCCCGGCCAGGCGCTGTCGGCGCTCCAGCAGAGAAAGCTCAAGGAAATCGCCGCCAAGGCCGCGGGCGGGGAGCCTGGTGCAAAGACCGGTCCCTTCGCCAGGGGCGGCCCGGGGCGAAGGCGCCGTCCGGGTACGTCGGCTGGCGGCGAGGCCTAGATCCTGTTTCGATAGGCGGGAACCGGTTTCCGGGCCAGACCCCAGGCTCGACGCCGGAGGTCAGGCCTTTGCGAGACCCGCGAGGTCATCAAGGCCGTTCTCCCGGACCTTCCGGTAGAGGGTTGATCTTCCGATACCGAGTCGCCGCGCAACCTCGCTCATGTGTCCTTCGTAACGCTCGATCGCCAGGCGGATCAGATCGCCTTCAATCGCCTCCAGCGACCGGATGTGGCCATCTTCGTCGAGAATTCGCACGGGACTGTCGCCCTGGCCGGTGGCTGCGGCCAACAGGGGGGCGGCGGCCTCCCATGTGAGCTGTGGCTTCTCGCCAGCGGCGGCGAGTGCAGGCGGAGACAGTCCTGAGATAGCCGGAAAGTCGTAGGGCTGGAGCGCCGGGCCATCTGCCAGGACGATGGCCCTGTAGATCGCGTTTTCCAGTTGCCGGATGTTCCCCGGCCAGTCGTAGTTGACCAAAAGGCCCAGGGTCTCCGGCGTGAGGCGGGTGATGGGCCGGCCCTCTTCCAGGCTGAAGCGCCGGATGAAGGAGTCTGCCAGTTCAGGAATATCCTCTCGGCGCCCGCGCAGGGGCGGCGCCTCGATGGGGAACACATTCAGCCGGTAGAAGAGATCCTCACGGAAGAGACCTTCTGCGACGGCCCGGGTGAGGTCGCGGTTGGTTGCCGAGATGATCCGCACATCCACCTTGACCGACCTGCGGGCGCCGACCGGATCCACCTCGCCCTCCTGCAGGACGCGCAGGAGCTTGACCTGGATGTCCAGGGGAAGCTCGCTGACCTCGTCGAGAAGCAGGGTTCCGCCGTGCGCTTCCTGGAACTTCCCGGCATGGCGGTCCGTGGCGCCCGTGAAGCTGCCCTTCTCGTGGCCGAACAGTATCGACTCGACGAGCGCCTCGGGGATGGCCCCGCAGTTCACAGCGACAAAGGGCCGGCCGGCGCGGTCCGACGAGCCGTGCACCGCCCGGGCGACCACTTCCTTGCCGACACCGCTTTCCCCAGAAATCAGCACGGGGATCGAAGACCGCGCCGCGCGCTCGCCCATCCTTCGGACATGGGCCATGGCGGCGGATGCGCCCACCAGATCGCTGAAGGTCGTCCTGCCTTCCGCCCGCTTGCGCAGCTGGGCGACCTCCGAGCGTAGCGCCCCGATGGACAGGGCGTTGTGGATCGAGATGGTGATGCGCTCTGGCGAGGCCGGCTTGACGAAGAAGTCCGTGGCTCCGGCCTGCATGGCCTGGACCACGGTGTCTATGCCGCCGGAAGCCGTCAGCACGATGACCGGCTGCTGGTGCGCGCGCGATCGAAGTTCGGAAAGGGTTTCCAGGCCGGAACGCCCGGGCATGACGAGATCCAGCAGGATCAGGTCGCAGGGGGAACCGGACGCAAGGCGCGCCAGCAGGGCCTCCCCGCCCTCCAGAAGCGCGGCGGTGAAGCCCTCCCGCTCGAGGACGGCCTGGATCAGGCGCCTCTGGGTCGGATCATCATCCACCACGACAATCGTCTTACTCATTTACTGCATTTCCCCGGCGCGTGGCCTGCCATCCAGCCCGCCATGATCCGCTACCTTGGCGACGCCAGGTAAAGGCGGGGTTTCCGGCTTGTGAGTAAGAGGTTAACGGGCACAACACGTGACGTCACGGCTTGCCGTCCCGGTCCGCTTGCGCATACTCCCCTTGGCCCAATGTGGCCGATCCGGGGAGGGAACGATGACACTTAAGCGCCTTGTGGGAGTATTCGCCTTGACGGTCCTGTTGGCAGCCTGCGGTCAGGCTGGCGGCAAGGGTGGTCGGGTGGACGGGCAGCGCCTGGCCTCGGCCACCGGCAACGGCGAGTGGCTCGCCGTCGGCCGGACCTACGACGAGCAGCGCTACAGCCCCCTCGACAAGATC
>JBMOEP010000013.1:0-14578 GCA_049314675.1 Phenylobacterium sp. | reverse complement strand
GCGGTGACGGGGGCGATCCGGTGGAGGCCCTCTCCGCCCTGGCCCGGGGCGAGAACCCGGGCAAGATGGCCATGGCCCTGGAGCGGGCCGGCGCGGCGGCGGGGGTGGACGAGATCCGCTTTGCCACCCAGTCCGGCTACTACGTCCGCAAGATGATGGAGCAGATGGGCGTCGAGGCCCTGGAGGCGCGACTGATGGAGGCCCTGGGCCGCCGCGACGCGCAGGGACAGGCGGACGCCGAAGCCCTGATGGGCGACCGATCGGCCCTTCAGAAGCAGACCCGCGCCTTCGTCGAAGCCCGATTCGAGATCTACGGCCGGTCGGCGCAGGACGCCTTCATGAACGAGATCCTGGCCGAACGCAGTTTCGGGGCCCTGGGGCGCAGCGACACCGCCCGCATGCGGGCCCTGGTCGAGCGCATGGCCAAGCGCCTGGCCGTCCGCCACGCGCGCCGGCGCAAGGTCAGGGACCGGGGCCGGCTGGACGTGCGCCGCACCCTGCGCGCCAACGCCGGCCATGACGGGGTGCCCTTCGACATCATCTGGAAGATCAAGCGCAAGGACCGGCCCAAGATCGTGGCGGTCTGCGACGTCTCGGGCTCGGTGGCCCAGTATGTCCGCTTCCTGCTCCTCTTCCTGCACGCCCTGAAGGAAAAGGTCACCGACCTGGAGACCTTTGCCTTCTCGGCCCACCTGGCCGACGTCGGCCGGCCGCTCGAGACCCTGCCCTTTGAGACCGCCATGCGCGCCATCGTGGACGAGGTGGGCTCGGGGGGAACCGACTATGGGGCGGCCTTCCTGGAGTTGGACCGGGACTTCGACGAGGTGATCGACCGGCGGACCACTGTCCTGATCCTCGGCGACGGCCGCTCCAACTATTCGAACCCGCGCCTCGACGTCTTCAAGCAGATCGCAGACCGGGCCAAACGCCTGGTCTGGCTATGCCCGGAGCCGGCGCCGAACTGGGGCTCGGGGGACAGCTGCCTGCTGGAATACCGCCCTTTCTGCACGCTTCTCACCCAGTGCTCGACCGTCATCGACCTTGAGCGGGCACTCGACGAAATCCTGATGGCCTACGACTAGGAGTCCTCCATGAAGATCCAGGGAAAGATCATCATCGTGACCGGAGGCGCCGATGGCATCGGCGCAGCCCTCTGCCGGCGCTTCGCCCGGGAGGGCGCGGCCCACATCGCCGTCGTCGACCTCAACGCCGAGGGCGCCGCGAAGGTCGCGGCCGAGATCGGCGGCTCGTCCTACGGCGTGGACGTCTCCGACCCGGCCGCCGTCGAGGCGATGGTCCGGGCGGTGGAGGCCGCGCATGGGCGCATCGACCTGTTCTGCCAGAACGCCGGCGTGGGTGGCGGCGAGCCGGACCCGGACAACGCCGCCTCGGCGACGGACGCGGTCTGGATCCGGGCCTGGGGGGTGAATGTCATGGCCCACGTCTACGGTGCCCGGGCCGCCCTGCCCGGCATGATCGCCCGGGGCGAGGGCTATATCCTCAACACGGTCTCGGCTGCGGGCCTGCTGTCACAGATCGGCAGCGCGGTCTATTCCACCACCAAGCACGCGGCCATCGGCTTCGCCGAGAGCCTGGCCATCGCCCAGGGTGACCTGGGGATCAAGGTCTCGGTCCTCTGCCCGCAGGGGGTGGATACGGCCATGCTTCGGGCCGGCGGCGGCCAGGAGCAGCCTCAGAACCTGGATGGCGTCCTGTCGCCCGACGATGTGGCCGAGGCTGTGGTGAAGGGACTGGAGGCGGAGAGCTTCCTGATCCTGCCGCACGAGATCGTCCTCACCTACATGCAGCGCAAGACGGCGGACTACGACCGCTGGCTGGGCGGCATGCGCAGGCTGAGGGCGAAAGTCCTGGGCCGGGCCTGATCCCGGCCAGGGCGTCAGGAGAAGCCGACCCAGCGGCCGGCTACGGCGGTGGTCAGCCAAAGGAAAACGGACAGGGCACCGACCGAAAAGGCGAAGGGCCCGCCCCTCGGATTGCGAGAGATCAGCGCCCGGCGGACGGTGAAGGCCAGCAGCAGGCCCAGGGTCAGGGTGATCATCTTCAGGAAGAAGGCGGGTCGGTCGTAGAGCTTGACGGCCTCTGACACCCCCAGGAGGGCGCCCGTGGAAACCATCAGTGCAAGGGCGCCGAGGAACCAGCCCCTGGCACCCTGCTCCACCTCGGCGATGGACTGCCGGGTCAGCCCTGCCCCCATCAGCCTCAGGTCGACCACCAAGAGAGAGCCGCCCAGGAGGGCCAGGCCTACCAGGTGGACCGCCTCGATTACCGGGAAGAGCCAGAGGGACTCCCGGATGGCGGCGGAGAGGGCGGTGGCCTCGATGGCCTCGCAGAGGGCGTAGAGGTTCACGGCGTAAAGCTCCGGCAGGCCGAGACTGCAGAGATGAAGGCCGGCTGGGGCTTGTCGCAGTCGAACCAGTTGTAGGCGATGAAACGTCCGAAGAAGATCACGCCGATCCAGAGGGCCAGGGAGGCCAGGGCCGAAAGGCGCGCACGCGCCGGGGCGGGGCCCAGGTCCCATCCCCCCGGCGACACGCCGTAGGCGCGGTGGAACCGCCAGGCGTTCAGGCCCGCCAGCACCAGCAGCAGCATCTTCGCCCGGAACCAGATGCTGTGGAATGTGCGTTCGGGGATGGCGTAGAACAACAGGGCCCCAGTCACCATCAGGATGAGGAAGCCGAGCACCGTCCAGGGCAGGAGCCTGCGCAGCAACTGGGAAACCGGGACGCGGTTGAGCGCCAGGCCCAGCACCCTCAGGTCGATCATGGCGATCGTACCTACGAAGAGGGTGATGGCGACCACGTGGGTGGTCTCCACGATGGCGTACATGTAGAGCGACTCGTGGAGGGCGATACTCCCCTGTGTCGTCGCCAGCCAGGCTACAAAGTTATCCAGCATGGAGGGGCGCCGGGGCCCTAGGGCCGCCGCTCGCCCGGATCGGAGCCGTCCTTGGGCGCCCCGGTTCCGGAGGACCCCATGAAGACCCGGCGGCCGTCGGTGAAGGTCACGTCGCGGCCATTGGCCTTGCAGGCCGGGGCGCAGGCCTTGTCCTTGGACTGGTAGCCTCGGACGATGACATTGGTGCCGGGCTTGACGGAATCCCGCGTCAGGCCGGAGCGCAGGAGGGTGTTGGGCGTGCCGCCCTCGACCATCCAGACCTGGGTTCCGCCGCCCGCCTTGGCCACCGACACGTGGATCCAGGCGTGCGGATTGATCCACTCCACCTTGGTCACGGCCCCGCGGAGCAGGACCGGGGCGTTGCCGTCAAACTCGGCGGCGAAGGCGTGGTGCGCCTCGGCCTGGCCCGCCGCGCCGGCGATGGACAGTCCGGCGATGGCCGCCAGGGCGGCGAGTGTGCGCGTGGAGTTGGAGGTCATGTCGGGGTCTCCGGCTGAATGTCGGGCGGGATCAGGGCAGGGGGTTCTTGCGGAGCTTGCCGAACATCAACTCCTCGACGAACTCGACGCACTTGAACTGCTGGAGGCGGGCGTCCTCGCCCACCCGGCGATAGAGGACCATCGACACCTTCCAGGGACGGGTGAAGGTTTCGGGGTCAGTGATCTCGGCCTCGTAACGGATATGGTCGGCGTCCGTCAGGGTCCAGCGCTCGACCACGGTCATGCCCGCAGAGTGATGGTTGCCCGCCCGGTCGAACCAGGTGGAGTCGGACTGTCCGGTGACGGTGACGACGAGGGTGTCACCCTCCCATTTGGCCACCGACTGGCCCATCCAGGAATCCACTGGCGCTGGACCCGGGTCCTTGAAAACCAGGCTCCGGACCGCACCGGCATATTCGTAGGCGATCAGGGTCTCGGTCCCGCCCTGGATGATCTGTAGCGGGAAGCTCATGTAATTGGCCCGGGGAACGCCCGGCAGGTAGCACTTGATCTCCGGATCCCGGTTCAGCCAGTCGGCGCGGTTCTCATCCCGCTTGGCCTTGGCCTCAGGGGTATAGGGGATGACGCCGCCCACCACGACCCCAGCGCCAGCCGGCACGGCGCCAATGGCACCGAGGGCCAGGACCTCCCGGGCGGGCACCGGAACCACCGGGCCTGGACGCAGGGCCAGGGCGGCGCGGGCGGCGTGGGGCTCGATGTCCCAGTTGGCGGTGTTCAGGACCTGCCATACGCCGTTGAGGTCCGGGCGCTTGTCCGGAGTCCGCGGAATCTTGGCGGGGGCGGCCGCAGCGATACTGAAGGAAACCACTGCAATGAGGGCCGCAAGTCCGCCGCCCAGAATCTTTAGACGCATGGGTCCACCCCGTTTCCCCCGACCGAGCAGGTTAGGCCCTGCTCTGCGTTTTCCGACCATGGAGCCGTACCCAGCGACCGGAGCTAGGCGGTCTCACAGATGCCCGGGGCGGTCAAGCCGATCGGGGTCGTCGCTTCAGTTTTGACTCGCCCGTTCCGGGCCCCGCGTATACACCGCCGGGGGAATCCGATGCCGGAACTGGCCCCCTGAACGGCCGGTCCGGAAACCGAAGAGCGAGGAAACGCATGACCGCCATCAATCCGGTGACCGACCTTTCGATGGACGGCGACATCGCCGTCATCACCCTGAACTCACCGCCCGTGAACGCCCTTTCGGCCAATGTGCGCGAGGGCCTGTTCGAGGGCTTCAAGGCCGCGACCGCCGATCCCGCCGTCAAGGCCATCGTGCTGATCTGCGAGGGCCGCACCTTTATCGCCGGCGCCGACATCACCGAGTTCGGCGGCGCTGCGCGCGGGCCCTCGCTGTTCGACGTCCAGGAGATGATGGAGAAGGCGCCCAAGCCGGTGATCGCCGCCATCCACGGGACCGCCCTCGGCGGCGGCCTGGAGGTCGCCCTGGTCGCCCACTACCGCATCGCCGTGCCCTCGGCTCGCCTCGGCCTGCCGGAGGTGAACCTGGGCCTGCTGCCCGGTGCCGGCGGCACCCAGCGCCTGCCCCGCGTGGCCGGGCCCGAGAAGGCCCTCGAGATGATGACCTCGGGTCGCCACGCCCCAGCCAGCGAGGCCCTGGCGATGGGCCTCGTCGACGAGCTGGCCGAGGAAGGCAAGCTGCGCGAGGCCGCCGTGGCCTTCGCCCGTCGCTGCGTGACCGAGAACAGGCCCCTGGTGAAGGTCCGCGACAACAACACCAAGGTCGAGGCCGCCCGCGGCAAGCCCGAAATTTTCGAGGCCTTCCGCAAGGCCAATGCCCGCAAGTTCCGCGGCTTCCTGGCGCCTGAGTACAACATCCGCTGCATCGAGGCGGCGGTGAACCTGCCCTTCGACGAGGGGCTGGCCGTCGAGCGCAAGCTGTTCGGCGAACTGGTCACCGGTTCGCAGTCGGCGGCCCAGCGCTATTCCTTCTTCGCCGAGCGCCAGGCCCAGAAGGTCCCGGACGTGCCGGACGACACCCCCCTGATCCCGGTCAAGTCGGTGGGCATCATCGGGGCCGGCACCATGGGTGGCGGCATTGCGATGAACTTCGCCAATGTCGGCATCGCGGTCACCATCGTCGAGGTCCAGGCCGAAGCCCTGGAGCGCGGCCTGAAGGTTATCCGCGGCAACTACGAGCGCACGGCGTCCCGCGGCGGCATCACCGCCGCCCAGGTCGAGGAGCGCATGGCCCTGATCACGGGCTCGCTGGACATGAACGCCCTGGCCACGGTCGACCTGGTCATCGAGGCGGTGTTCGAGCGCATGGACGTGAAGAAAGAGATCTTCACCAAGCTGGACGCCATCTGCAAGCCGGGTGCCATCCTGGCCACCAACACCTCGGGCCTGAACATCGACGAGATCGCCTCGGTGACCAAGCGCCCCGAGGCGGTGATCGGCCTGCACTTCTTCTCGCCCGCCAACGTGATGAAGCTGCTCGAGATCGTTCGCGCAGACCATACCTCCAAGTCGGTGATCGCCACCTCGATGAAGCTGGCCAAGCAGATCGGCAAGATCGCCGCCCTGGTCGGCGTCTGCCCCGGCTTTGTCGGCAACCGCATCCTGGGCCAGCGCCAGCGCGAAGCCCAGAAGCTGGTCATGGAAGGCGCCATGCCCTGGGATGTCGACCGGGTCCTCTATGACTTCGGCTTCCCCATGGGCCCCTTCGCCATGAGCGACCTGGCCGGCCTCGACATCGGCTGGGTCAAGGAGCGCTCGCAGGGCGAAAGCATCCGCGACGTCCTGTGCGAGATGGACCGCCGCGGCCAGAAGACCGGCGCCGGCTACTATGACTACGACGAGAACCGCAACGCCAAGCCGAGCCCGGTGACCGAGAAGATCATCAATGACTTCATCGTCAAGACCGGCTCCAACCCGCGGACGGTGAGCGACGAGGAGATCCTCGAGCGCTGCATCTATCCGATGATCAACGAGGGCGTGAAGATCCTCGAAGAGGGCAAGGCCATCCGGTCCTCGGACGTCGATGTGGTCTGGCAGAACGGCTACGGCTGGCCCGTCTATCGCGGCGGCCCGATGTGGTATGGCGACCAGATCGGCGCGGCCAAGGTCCTGGAGAAGATGAAGGAATTCCAGGCCAAGATGGGCGACGACTTCAAGCCAGCCCCCCTGCTCGAGAAGCTGGTGGCCGAGGGCAAGAAGTTCTCCGACCTCTGATCAACGCGTCCCGGGCCGGCCCTTTCGCTGGCCCGGGAGCGGATCGCGCGCTGGATTCAATCACCTATTGACGTCTATCCTCACCCTGGGGAAATCTCCGGGGGTGGACGTCATGGCGGGCAAGGCTCGAAACGACAAGCTGATCGTGGGGGCGGCGTCAGCCGGCACGATCTTCGAGTGGTACGACTTCTACCTCTACGGCTCCCTCACCGCCTTCATCAGCATTCATTTCTTCTCGGGCGTAAACGAGACCACGGGGTTCATCCTGGCCCTGATGGCCTTCGCCGCGGGCTTTGCCGTCCGCCCCTTCGGCGCCATCGTCTTCGGACGCCTGGGCGACCTCTGGGGCCGCAAGAATACCTTCCTGGTCACCATGCTGCTGATGGGGTTCTCGACCTTCGCCGTTGGCCTGCTCCCGGACTACAGCCAGATCGGCCTGGCGGCGCCGGTGATCCTCGTCGCACTTCGCCTCGTCCAGGGCCTGGCCCTGGGCGGCGAGTACGGCGGCGCAGCCACCTACGTCGCCGAGCACGCGCCGGAAGGGAAGCGCGGCCTCTACACCAGCTGGATCCAGACCACAGCGACCCTCGGCCTCTTCCTGTCCCTGATCGTCATCATCCTGGTGCGCACCCAGGTCGGCGAAGAGGCATTCAAGGCCTGGGGCTGGCGGATTCCCTTCCTGGTCTCGGCCGTCCTCCTGGCGGTCTCCATGTGGATCCGGCTGAAGCTGAACGAGAGCCCGGTCTTCCAGAAGATGGTGGACGAGGGCACGACCTCCAAGAAGCCGCTGACAGAGGCCTTCGCCGACCGGGCGAACCTGAAGCTGGTCGTTCTGGCCCTGGTGGGCCTGACCGCCGGCCAGGCGGTGGTCTGGTACACGGGCCAGTTCTACACCCTCTTCTTCCTGGAAAAGACGCTCAAGGTCGACGGCCTGACCACCAACGCCCTGGTGGCGACGGCCCTGCTGATCGGCACGCCCTTCTTCGTTGTCTTCGGCTGGCTGTCGGACAAGATCGGCCGCAAGCCGATCATCCTGGCGGGCTGTCTCGTGGCGGTCCTGACCTATTTCCCGATCTTCAAGGCCCTGACCGCGGCTGCCAATCCGGCCCTGGCGGCGGCGACCGCCTCGGCCCCGGTGACGGTCATCGCCGATCCCGCCGACTGCGCCTTCCAGTTCGACCCGATCGGCAAGACGGCCTTCGCCTCGTCCTGCGACATCGCCAAGTCCGCCCTCGCCAGCGCCGGCGTCAGCTACCAGAACGCGGCCGCGCCTGCCGGAACCCTGGCCCGGGTGCGGATCGGCGGGACCGAGATCACCGGGATCGATGGCCAGGCCCTGTCCGGCAAGGCCCTCGCAGAGGCCCGGGGAGCCTGGACCAAGACCCTCGCCGCCGGCCTGGCCGAGGCGGGCTATCCGGCCAAGGCCGACCCCTCGCGAATCGACCGGCCGAAGGTCATCGCCCTGCTGACCCTGCTGGTCCTCTACGTCACCATGGTTTACGGCCCGATCGCCGCCGCCCTGGTCGAGATGTTCCCGGCGCGCATCCGCTACACCTCCATGTCCCTGCCCTACCACATCGGAAACGGCTGGTTCGGCGGCTTCCTGCCCGCCACCGCCTTCGCCATGGTGGCCGCCTCGGGGGACATCTACCGGGGCCTCTGGTACCCGATCGTCGTCGCCGGAGTGACCCTGGTGGTGGGCGGGTTGTTCCTGAGGGAGATGAAGGGCTCACCTATCGATTGATGTGACGTGAAATCATCGTGAAAAAAGCGTGAATCCTAGGCGCCGCTGTAGCAACGCGACCGGCGGTGATGGCGATATGGCCTGTGGATGTAACCTGCTGGTAGTCCTGCCTTTTCTTGGTCTGTGCCCCTGCTGTTTTTTGGGACGCCCCGGACTTGACGTGAAGGAAGCGTGAAAATGAGTTCAGGGGTCCAGTATCAAGGCCCCAGGGGTGGTTTGAATGACGGCGCGATCCGGAATCTACTCTGTCCGGCTTATGGGGGCCTTCCGCCTCCAGGGATCCGACGGGCGCAGGGTGGAAGTCGCGAGCAAGAAGGCAATCGGGCTCATCGCCCTCCTGGCCACCGGCCGGGATGGCGAGCGCACGCGCCAGTTCCTGCAGGACAAGCTCTGGGGCTCCCGCGAGTCGGTCCAGGCCCAGACCAGCCTGAGACGCGAACTCTCCAACCTGCGCAGGCTCTTTGCGGACGCCGCAGAGCCCCTGCTGCTCGCCGAGGGGACGCGGGTGGGCCTGAACCTGCGAGCGATCGCCTTCGACATTCCGATCCCCGGAGCGGCAAACGAGAATGACCGGCCGGAGCCCCGGGGTGCAGCCGAGTTCCTGGAGGGCCTCGACCTTCCCGGCGAGGAAGGCTTCGAGGACTGGCTTAGGGAGCAGCGCGCCCTCATCCACGCCCAGGCTGAGGGGTGGGAGGCGACTTCCGACAAGGCGGCAGCCCCGCCGCTGCCTGCAAATCTCGTCGACATGTCCACGCCCGCGCCCGGATTCGAGGGCCGACCGGCCGTGGCGGTACTCAAATTCCAGAACCAGACGGGCGACAGCGCGGTGGATATCGCCGCTGAGGGCATCAGCGAGGACCTGATCGACCAATTGTCGCGACTTCGCTGGCTTCCGGTCATCGCCCGGAGCTCCAGCTTCGGGCAGGACCCGGCGAAGACGGACGCCAAGCAGATCGGCACCAACCTGGGCGCTCGGTATCTCGTGGAAGGTCGGCTGCGAACGGCGCAGTCGGGGTTCGTTCTGTCCGTCTCGACGATCGACGCCACCAACGGGTCGGTCATCTGGTCCGAGAAGTTCGCCCTGCCGGAAAGCCTCTCCAACGAGAGCCTCTCCACGGTGCTGGGCGGCCTGACCGCTGTCCTGGACACCCGGATCGACCATGCCGAACAGTCGAGGGCGGCGTCCCGGCCCGCAACAAGCCGCGACGTGAACACCCTGATCTGGCGGGGCCGTTGGCACCTGAACCAGATGACCAGCAAGGATTCGAGGATCGCGCGCGAACTCTTCGACGAAGCCCTTCAGCTCGAGCCCGACAATCCGGAAGTCCTCGTCCAGGCCGCCTGGACCATGGGCTGGAACATCTGGGCGCAACGCATCAGTCCCGAGGACATGGGCTTCTGGTCGCGCCTCGCAAGGCGCGCCATGCAGGCCGATCCCGAGGACGGAAGGGCTCATGCCGTCCTGGGTGCGGCCGAGATGTTCCAGCGCAACAACGCCCCGGCGCTCAGCTTGTTCCGCAGGGCGATCGAGCTGAATCCCAGCCTTCCACAGGCGCACGCCTTCCTCGGATCGGGGCTGTACCTGGCGGGCCGACCGGAAGACGCCATGGCGAGCCTCACCACATCCCTGCGGCTGAACCCGAATGATCCCTTCGCCTTCCACACGCTGGGAGACCTGGCCACCGCCCATTGCATGACCGGGAGGTGGACCGGGGCAATCGATCTCGCCCAGCAGTCCCTGATCCGGCGGCCGGGGTACTGGCTGGCGCACCTGGTCATGGTCAATGCCCTCGTACGGAGCGGCGAGGCCGATGAGGCGACTGGGGCGGCGCGCGAGATGATGGGACAGTGCCGGGGCTTCACCGAGGCAGACATCGACTGGCTACCCTTCGTGGACGCCAGCTGGAACGGGTTTTTCAAGGACGGCCTGAGGCTGGCTCTGGATCAGGGCGCGGCCGGGACGCCCTAGGCGCCCCGCCTGGAGCCGTCTGGCTCTGCACCCCTTCAGGTCGTCAGGCAGGAACGGGAGTCGGGCCATGTGGGCGGGACGCATACGGGAATTCATTCTGGTCGCAGGGCTGTGGTCCCTGCCGATCGCAGCCGTTCTTTGGCTGAGCAGCATTGTCGTGGCTTGGGCCCTGAGAACCTGGCCTGTACTTGCCCCCTTCGTCTTTGGCATGGCAGCCATCCTGGTCTTGGGGGCGGCGGCCCTTTGGCGGGTGCGGGGAGGCCCCGGCGACCTCAGGCAGAAGCTGACCCACAAGTACTGGGGTAAGATCAAGGCTGCGCGGGCGCTTGAGGCGGCGGATCCCTTCCAGAAGCCCGCGCCCTTCAGGTTGGACCCGGAGGTCCCCCCCGGCGGCCTCGCCATTGGCATGGACAGCTTTATCAAGGCCATCACCGGGATGGCCCTGGGGGTGATCCGGGTCATCGCACCGAACGCGAAGCTCTGGCCGATCCCTTTCCGGCTGGTGACCCGGTACGAAGACGTGGCCGCAGTCCTAAAGAATTCTGCCGTCTTTGAGACCGCCTATGGCGCGGAAATGATGGATATGGGCCAGGGGACCAACTTCGTGCTTGGCATGAACGGCGCGGAACATGCTGCGGCGCGCCAGGTCCTTAACGACGTCGTCGGCCAGATCGCGAATCCCGGTGATCGCGCCCGGGTCGAGGGACGGGCCGCCGAGGTGGCCACGGCCCTCGTGGAACAGGCCCAGGGCCGGATGGACGTGGTCGCTGACCTCATCCAGCGCACGGCCGCGGAGACCTGCATCGACTACTTCGGCCTCGAGGCCCCGGACCCCGACGCCCTCGCCGAATGGACGATCGGCGTTAACCGGATGATTTTCGCCGACCCCTTCGGCGTTCCCGGGACCCGATCGCAGGCCCTGCAGGCGGCCCGCCACTTCCAGGCCGTCGTGGAGCGTAGCCTCGACGTCGCCAGGGCAAGGCCCGGGAACGACACCCTGGTCGACCGCCTCCTCACCCTCCAGGGAAAGGGCCAGATCACCCGTGCCGAGATCATCAGCTTCCTGACCGGCAATGCGACGGGACTGATCCCGACGACGACCATTGGCATGACCGCCATCATCGAAGAGCTCCTTTCCTGGCCGGAATGGTGGACAGAGGCGCGGCGTGTCGCAGCGGTGGCGCGCAAGGGTGAACCCGGCTGTGCAATCGCCGCTCGAGCCCGCCTGCGGGACATCCTGCTGGAAGCCGCACGTCTGTCGCCGACCCTCTTCCCAGGCCAGTTCCGGATCGCTGCTGCAACAGCAGTGATCGCCAGCGGGACCCTTCGCGCCGCACGGGTCCAGGCTGGCGACCTCGTGATGGCGGCCACCGCCTCCGCCCTCCGGGATGGCCGTCGCTTCCATCGGCCCAACACCTTCAACCCCGACCGGCCCCTGGCGGAAAAGCAGGCCGCCGAGATCATGTTCGGCTGGGGCGACCACAAATGCGTCGGTATCCACCTGGCCGTCGCCGTGATGGTCGAGATCGCCGTGGCCCTCTTCTCCCGCGAGGAACTGGAGCCTGCGCCTGGCAATGCGGGCAAGGTCCGGTCCGCTGGCCCCTTCCCTCGCCACATGGAGATGACCTGGAAACCGGACAAATCCGGCGATGTGAATGCAAGGCCAGTCGTCTTCGCCTCCCAGCAGACCCTGATGGTCATTGCGGCCCCGCTACCGCCGGGAGCGAAC
This sequence comes from Phenylobacterium sp., assembly GCA_049314675.1. GTDB lineage: Bacteria > Pseudomonadota > Alphaproteobacteria > Caulobacterales > Caulobacteraceae > Phenylobacterium. The sequence goes on along the minus strand of JBMOEP010000013.1, from coordinate 2,543 downwards.
CCCACCCAGATCCGGCAGGACCTGCAAGGTCTGAGGCAATCGCCAGCTAAGGGCGGCCTGGGAACCGCCGATATCGTTCACTTCGCCTCCTTCAGCGTCCTTGACCTGGGCACGGCGACGAAGCCCGAGCATTGGCTCATGGGTGACCTGAATGTGGACGGGGACGCCGAAGCGGCGATCCCCGCACTTGCCAGTGGGATGACGGACTGGCTTCCCGTCTTCAAGAAGGTGGATCCCTCGCTGGCCACAACAGACGACCTCGCACGGTTCCTGAAGAATAACGTCCTGGACATCCGGTGCACGCCCTGGGGCGCGACGGGCCTCCAGTATCCGGGCTCCATCGGAATCTCCGCCTCGGATATCCGCCGGCAGAAGGACCTGGCGGATTTCGTGCGAGAGGTGATCGACGAACTGAACCTACACGGCCCCGTCGGGTCCGGCCTCGGCGCCCGGGTCCAGGGGGCCGCCCCCGACGCCCTGAATGTCCTCGACACGGTCCGGCGACTGATCCGCCAGGATCCGGGCGTCGTCACGACCGCACCCCATCCAAAGGCGATGGAGCCCTTGCTCCAGAAGGGCGCCGCCTTCAGGAACTTCCTCATCCGACCGAGAAGCCAGCGGCTTGCCTTTGCGGACTACGTCACAGGTCGGGACAGTGAGAACCCGCCGCCCGGCCGGGTCGCCGCCCTCATCGCTGCAGACCGCCAGAGGGCAGTAACCCTCGGTGTCCTCCTCGCTCTCGCTGTAGGTATCGTGGCAGCCCTGCGGATCTTTCCGGGCGGAGGCCCTCTCCCTGGCGTCTTAGACATCGCCGGCATCCTCGGAGAGAGCCTCATCTGGGTGTCGATTGCGGCCCTGGTCACCGCTGGCCTGGCGGCGGGCCTGTTCACGCTCATCCTGCTCGCCCACGAGGCGGGAGACCGCGGTGACCCGAGCAACGCCTCTCCCGCACAGGTCACAGAGGTAGAGACCTTCGAGAACCAACCTGGTCACGCTCAGAACCACATGATCTCGGTCACCCGGCTGAAGGCGGGGGTTTTCCGGCGGTACACCCTGGCCCTGGGCATGTGGGTGATCCGGCTCCTGGCGCTCTTCGCCTTCCGCCCGGGCAACCTGGCGCGGATGGGAACCATCCACTTCGCCCGCTGGGTGAAGCCTCCAGGTGCGAAATCCATGGTCTTCCTGTCCAACTACGATGGCTCCTGGCTGAGCTACCTGGAAGACTTCACCGCCCTGGCGTCGGCAGGCCTGAACCTGGCTTGGGGACACAGCCAGGGCGCGCCCACCCCGCGGCTGCTCGTGCTGGATGGCGCGTCCGACCCCGACGCCTTCAAGCGCTTCGCCAAGCGCTCCCTGCAGAAGACCAACTTCTGGTTCTCGGGCTATCCAGGCCTGACCCTGGAGAATATCCGCAGGAATGCGCTGATCCACGACGGCCTCATGCGGGCCGCCAACGCCAGCGAGGCGCGCGACTGGCTCGACATGCTGGCCTCGGTCAAGCGGCCGGACCAGGAGATCGAGACCCCCGAGGTCCAGACCCTGATCCTTCGGGGCCTTGGCTCCCTGCCAGCCATGGCCTGCGGACTTGTGCGGTTTGATCCAACCGCCAACCTCGTTTCGTGGACCGACGCCCTCACCAGGACCGTGAACTTCGGGAACGAGGACCCCGATCCGCACAGGTGGGAACAGCAGCTCTGGTCACAGGTGCTGGCCGGCGATCGGCACCCCTTGCCAGAAGAGCCTACGGCGACCTTCGTGGCCTTCACCGCCACCGGACTGACCAAACTCGGCCTACCGGCGCCGGACTCCGGCATGGGGCTCGGCTCCTTCCTGGCCCCATTCAACCAGGGTATGGGCGGCCGGTCCCGCGTACTGAGGGACGGCGGGCCCTCGTCTCCGGCCTCTTGGCAATGGTCAGATTCCTCTCCCTGGACCGGGCGTCCAGAAGGCGATCGCTCCGTGGACGCAGTACTGCTGGTCTACGGGGTCAATCCGCTGACCTGTCAGGCGGTCATCGACGGCCAGGTAAAGGCCAACGGCCTTACGCTGGTCAAGATGATCACCAGCCCGGTCCGTCCGGTGCTGGAAACTGGCCTGCGGACTGAGCCCTTCGGGTTTGCCGACGGCATTACCAACCCGGTCATCAAGGGCCTCCGGGGAAATCCGGGGCTGCCAGCCGACCAGGTCTCACCCGGGGAAATCCTTCTGGGCTACCCGCACATGCGTGGTGGCATGCCCCCGACCTGCGAGATCCCAGGGCATCTTGATCCCCTGGATATCCTTCCCGCGATCCGCGGCCAGGCCTACCGGCGCTATCCGGCCTTTGGCCGGGAAACAGGCGCGGCGGCGGACCATGATTTCGGTCGCAACGGGACCTTCCTGGTGGTGCGCCAGCTGGAACAGGATGTCGCGGGCTTCATCGACTACACACGTCAGGCGGCGGCAGCCCTGGTGCGACAGGCTGGCGCCCCCAAGGTGGACGCTGACTGGGTCGCCGCCAAGATGGTGGGGAGATGGCGGGATGGGTCGCCGTTGGTTCTCTA
>JBMOEP010000012.1:0-14818 GCA_049314675.1 Phenylobacterium sp. | reverse complement strand
GAAGCTCAGGACTTTCCGGCGAGGTCGGGGCGCGAGGCCAGAAACGCGGCTTTTTCAGCGTCGGTCAGCGTCTTTCCCGGCTTCATGCGCGACACCTTGGGCGTCGGCTTCGCAAATGTCCCGGGCTTTGGACTGCCCCCCGGGAGATCGGAGAGCCGCTTGATGGGAGGCTTCATGACAGCGTCCTCGAATGGGAATCGGGTGGTCAGAGACTCGCAGATTCTGGCCCTCAGAGCATCTGCTGCATGACAGGGGTTTCAAATCGTCCCGGCCATAGGGGCTACGGTGACACTGTCCGAAATCCCCTCCTGTGCGACTGAGTTCCTTCTCCCTGGGGAGCGCCCCCTAGCGCCAGGCGAAGACGGGCTGTTCCAGTTCCGTCACCCGGGTGACGCGGCCGGCGACCAGCTCGCGCAGCTGGTAGACTACCGCCGCCGTCGGCGCGTGAATCCGGTGTTCCTCCGAGATCCGGAGGCGGATCAGGGGGCGGTCGCTCTCGGGGATGGTCTCGAAGTCCACCGCATCCGGGGCGGCGATGTAGTCCAGCCGGATCAGGTGGGTCGAGGCCACCTCGTCCGGGTTGGGCCTCAGGGCCGAGGCGTCCTGTAGCCAGGCCACGACAGGGGTGATCACATAGCCGGAGCGGGTGGGATAGTCGTCCAGCACGCCCAGGATCTCGCTCGCCGGCAGGTCGAGGCCGACCTCCTCCGAAAGCTCCCGCAGGGCGGCCTCTTCCAGGGTCTCGCCGGGGTCCAGGCGACCCCCGGGCAGGGCCCACTGGCCGGAATGCGCCCGCAGGCTCGCCGCCCGCCGGGTGAGGAGGAAGGCGGTCTGTCCGGAGCCGTCGTCCGCCGCCGTCAGGGTCAGGGCCACCGCCGCCCTCTTGAGGTCCCCGCCGGCATGGACGATGCGCGGGAAGGCCGCGCAGGCCTCAGCGATCCGGGCGCGAAAGTCGGGGGTGAAGGCGTGGGACATCCGGGGACTGTCCTAAGCCCTCGCGGGGCGCCCTGTCATCCCTCCGCTTCAGCCGGGCGGCCAGGCCGGGGCCTTGCAATTCCCGGCGGAGAGGCACCGGACGACTGGGACTTCCTGCACTTCGCCCTGGTGATCGGGGCGGCACTGCCCGGGTCTCGCCCTCGCCGGTGACCTTCGCTAGTCTGACCCGGAATAGGGGAGGAGGGCCTGATGACGGAACTCTGGAGCGGGTCATGAAGGCGGTCTGGTACGAGCGCACGGGCCCGGCCCGCGAGGTCCTGCAGCCTGGCGAGGTTCCCACCCCCACGCCCGGCCGGGGCCAGGTGCTGATCCGCGTCCACGCCTCGGGCGTGAACCCCTCGGACGCCGGCATGAGGGCCGGTCCCGCGCCCATGGCCTATCCCCGGATCATCCCCAACAGCGACGGCGCCGGCGTGGTCGAGGCGGTAGGTCCGGAGACGCCGGCCCGCTGGGTCGGCCGGCGGGTCTGGTTCTACAACGGCCAGAGGAACGGCCGGGCCTTTGGTTCCGCGGCGGAGTACATCGAGCTGGACGCCGACCTCGTCACGCCGCTTCCTGACAACGTCGCCTTCGCCGAGGGTGCCACCCTGGGCATCCCCTGCATGACCGCCCATCGGAGCGTCTTCGTCGCCGGACCGGTTCAGGGACGGACCGTCCTGGTCACCGGGGGCGCCGGTGCGGTGGGCCTCTACGCCGTCCAGCTGGCCAGGTGGGCGGGAGCCACGGTCATCGCCACGGCCAGCAGTGAGGCCAAGGCGGCCAGGGCGCAGGCGGCGGGCGCCGACCTGGTCGTCAACTACCGCTCGGAGGATGTCGCCGCCCGGGTCCGGGACTTTACCTCCGGTGCCGGGGTGGATCACGTGGTCGACGTCGACTTTGGCGGGAACCTGGCCGCCACCCTGGCCTGCGTGAAGGGCAATGGGTCGGTGGCCTTCTACGCGACAAAGGGCGAGCCCGCGCCCAGGGTCCCGGCCGGGGAGCTGATGCGCCTGAACCTGAACGTCCACGGAGTCTACCTGCCGGTCAGCCCGCACGAGGCCCGCCGCCGGGCCCAGGCCGACATCCTGCAGTGGATTTCCACGGGTGCCCGGATCCTGCCCGTGGCCGGCCGCCATGCCCTGGCCGAATGCGCGGCTGCCCATGAGCAGGTGGAGTCCGGGACCAAGGCCGGTACGGTCGTGGTCGAGCCCTTCGGGTCGTGATCCCCCCCGAAGACGCCATCCGCGCCCGGCGGCGCTTGACCAACCGGTTCATCGCCGGGCGGGAGGCCGCGCGCCTCGGGCCGGTCTTCCTGCCCACGGCGGTGGTCATCGCCGGCGACGGATCGGTCATCACCGGCCGCGACGCCATCCTCTCTGCCTTCGCCGCCCAGTTCGCAGATCCGGGCTTCGGCGGCTATGTCCGCACGCCCGAGCGCATCGAGGTGGATGCAGCGGGAGATCGCGCCGCTGAGCAGGGCCGCTGGACGGCGAGCTGGAAGGATGCCCCGTCCCAGTCGGGTCCCTACCTCGCGGTCTGGCGCCGGGTCACGGGTCAGTGGATGATCGAATCCGAGACCTTCGTGACCACGGCCTGAGACCATCCCCCCGGAGCCCCCTGATGCGATTGCCCATTCTCTGCCTTGCCGCCGCCCTTCTGCTGGCCGCCCCGGCCGCCGCGACGCCATCGGCCGCTGAACTCCAGGGCGCTCTCGCCGGGTCCTGGAAGGGGGCCCTCGGCTACCGGGACTACCAGGACAACAAGCTCTATGAACTGCCCGTGCAGACCCAGGTCACCGCCATCGGTGACGGCGTGTCTGTCCTGAGGGTTTCCACCTTTGACGATGGTCCTTCGGTCGGGGCGGTACAGATCACCTCGGCCAGCCTCTTCGACCCGGCGGCCGGAACGGTGACTTCGGCCACCCTGCGCAAGGGCCGCCCGGTGGAGGTCTCCACCGAGGCGGTGAGCCTGTCCGCCTACCGGGACCCGGTGCACTGGACCCTGGTCTATGAGCGAAATGGCCTGGACGGGGATGGCGAGGCCCGCATCCGGATCACCGAGACCCGGGACGGTGACACCCTCATGTCCATCAAGGAGGTCCGCGCCCTGACCCCGACGGATGCCCCCTGGGCCTTCCGCAACCAGACCCGGCTGACCCGGGACAATGGACAGGGAAGCCGCCCATGACCGCCACCCTTTACGGCATCAAGGCCTGCGACACGGTGGCCAAGGCCCGCGCCTGGCTGGCGGACCGAGGCATCGCCTATGACTTTCATGACTACAAGACCCAAGGCATTGACGCTGAGCGTCTGGGTCAGTGGGTTGAGGAACTGGGCTGGGACAAGGTCCTGAACCGCGCAGGCACGACCTTCCGCAAACTGCCTGAGACCGCTCGGACCGATCTGGATGCCGCCAGGGCCATCACCTTGATGGTGGCCCAGCCGTCAATGATCAAACGCCCCTTGCTCGATCTGGGCGACCGCCGGGTGTTGGGATTTAAGCCCGAGATCTACGAGGCGGTGTTTGGCGGGGACGGCTCCAGGGCCTGAAGTCGCCGCTCCAGGTCGGTGAGCCGGAGCGTCGGTAGAAGGCGTCGGCCTGTTCGATCTGCCCGGCAGGCCAGCCCCGGCATCACCGGGGCCAGTGACCTCAGACCAGCGCCCCGTGACAGTGCTTGAACTTCTTGCCCGAGCTGCAGGGGCAGGGGGCGTTGCGTCCGGTCTGCTGCCAGCCGTCCGGCAGGGCCGAGAAGGGGAGGGCCTGCCTCTGATCCACCGACAGGCCATCCGGCAGGAGGCCCATCCGGGCGGCGTTCTCGCCGGTCAGGGGATCGAGGTGGATCTCCTGGAAGGCGGTGGGCGGCGGCTCGGGGTCCGCAAACTGGAACTCGACCGTCATGTGCCAGCGGGTGACGTTGTGGCGTAGGTCCGTCAGCAGCCGCTCGAACAGGGAGAAGGCCTCGGTCTTGTACTCGTTCAGCGGGTCCCGCTGGCCATAGCCGCGCAGGCCGATCACGTTGCGCAGGTGGTCCAGGTGGGTCAGGTGCTCGCGCCACTGCAGGTCGATGGTCTGGAGCAGGAAGCTCTTTTCGATCATCCGCATCTGGGCGGGGCTGATCAGGGCCTCGCGCTCCTGGACGCGGGCATCGGAGGCGGCCAGGAGGCGTTCCTCGATCTCCTCGTTGGCAATGCCTTCCTCGGCCGCCCACTGGGCGACGGGTACGTCGAGGCCGAGGATCGACTGGGTCTGCTCGGCCAGTCCCTCCACGTCCCACTGCTCGGCATAGGCCTTGGGCGGAAGGTGCCGGCGGACCAGGTCGGCGATGGTGTCCCGGCGCATCTCCGCCGTTACGTCCGAGAGGTCCTCGTCGGCCATGAACTCAGCACGCTGCTCGAAGACGGCCTTGCGCTGGTCGTTGACCACGTCGTCGTACTTCAGGAGGTTCTTGCGGATCTCGTAGTTGCGCTGCTCGACGCGCTTCTGGGCGGTGGCGATGGCGTTATTCAGCCACTTGTGGGTGATGGCCTCGCCGTCCTGGACCCCGAAGGTGCGCATGATGGCGTCCAGCCGCTCGCCGGCGAAGATGCGCAGGAGGTCGTCCTCGCAGGACAGGAAGAACTTGGACCGCCCGGGGTCGCCCTGGCGGCCCGTCCGGCCGCGCAGCTGGTTGTCGATCCGCCGGCTCTCGTGGCGCTCGGTGCCCAGCACGAACAGGCCGCCGGCCGCGAGGGCCTGGGTCTTGAGGCCGGCGATCTCGGCCTCGAGTTCGGTCTTGCGGGCGATCACCTGGTCCGGAGTCACCTCAATGCCCAGGCCGCGCTGCTCGTCCTGCCAGCGAAGCACCCGCATGTCGATATTGCCGCCCAGCTGGATGTCGGTGCCCCGTCCGGCCATGTTGGTGGCGATGGTTACGGCCCCGGGGATACCCGCGTCGGCGACGATCACCGCCTCCTGCTCGTGATAGCGGGCGTTCAGGACGTTATGCGGAATGCCCTTCCGCGCCTTGCCGTCGACCTCGAAGGCGTGGGCGTTCAGCAGGGTCGAAAGGGACTCGGATTTCTCGATCGAGACCGTGCCCACCAGGATGGGCTGGCCGCGGACATAGCAGTCCTCGATCTGCTTGAGGATGGCGCGGTTCTTCTCGGCTTCCGTGCGATAGACCTCGTCATCGTCGTCGATCCGCGCGACCGGCCGGTTGGTCGGGATTTCGCTGACGTCCATCTTGTAGATGTCGGCGAATTCCTGGGCCTCGGTCGCGGCCGTGCCCGTCATGCCAGACAGCTTGGTGTAAAGGCGGAAGTAGTTCTGGATGGTGACCGAGGCGAGGGTCTGGTTCTCGGGCTGTACGTGCGCGCCTTCCTTGGCCTCGATGGCCTGGTGCAGGCCCTCGGACAGGCGGCGGCCCTGCATCATCCGGCCGGTGAACTCGTCGATCAGCACCACCTCGCCCGAGCGGACGATGTAGTCCTTCTCGCGGGTGTAGAGGACATTGGCCTTCAGGGCCTGGTTCACGTGGTGCACGACCGTGACATTGGCGGCGTCGTAGAGGCCGGTGGTGTCCGCCTCCAGGTGGCCGCCCGCCTTCAGCATCTCCTCGACGATCTCGGCACCCTCCTCGGTAAGGATGACCTGCCTCTGCTTTTCGTCGTGGTCGAAGGTCGACGGATCCTTGATCAGTTCCTTCACCAGGGCGTCGACGGTCCGGTAGAAGTCCGAGCGGTCTTCAGTGGGTCCCGAAATGATGAGGGGGGTGCGCGCCTCGTCGATCAGGATCGAGTCCACCTCGTCGACGATGACGAAGTTGTGGCCCCGCTGAACCATCTCGTCGAGCTCGTAGACGAGGTTGTCCCGGAGATAGTCGAAGCCGAATTCGTTGTTGGTGCCGTAGGTGATGTCAGCCGCATAGGCCGCCTTGCGCTGGCCCTGGCTGAGGCCGTGCACGATGACGCCGACCGACAGGCCGAGGAAGCGGTAGACCTGGCCCATCCAGTCGCCGTGTAGCTGGGCGAGGTAGTCGTTGACGGTGATGACATGGACGCCCTTGCCCGCAAGAGCGTTCAGGTAGACCGGCGAGGTGGCGACGAGGGTCTTGCCCTCGCCGGTGCGCATCTCGGCGATGCCGCCCTCATGTAGCCCAATCCCGCCGACCAGCTGGACGTCGAAATGGCGTTGGCCGAGCACCCGCCGGGACGCCTCTCGCACCACGGCGAAGGCTTCCTCCAGCAGCTGGTCCAGGGTCTCGCCGCGCCCGAGGCGCTCGCGGAACTCGACGGTCTTGGCCCTCAGCGCCTCGTCACTCAGCGCCTGGGTGCTAGGCTCGAGGCGGTTGATCTTCGCCACCCGGCCCGCGAGGGCCTTGACCTTACGGTCATTTGAAGAGCCGAAGAGTCGCTGGAAGATGCTCACGAGATGGGTCCGGACCTGTGCGGGGTGAGGAGGGCGGTGTGTCCTGAAGACCTGCCGGGAGCCCGGAAAACCCGCTTCCTCCGGGGTGGCCGTGACTTAAGCACCCCCCCCTTCACTGTCAACGCGAAGCACCCGCGACGGGCCGTGCTTTGCAAGGGCCACCCGGAAGGTCTAGGGACAGGTCCTGAACCGTCGTCTCAGGGGTTTCGCGGGCATGTTCCAGCACCTCACCCGTCTCCGGCAGGCCCGCCCGCTCGCCGCGGTGCTGCTGGTTGGAGGCCTGCTCCTGTCCGGATGTGAAGGCCGCCAGAAGGCGGAAGCCCCGCCCGAACCCGGAGACGCGGTGGTCGCTCGGGTCGAGGGCGCGCCCATCTGGACCTCGGACGTCAAGCGTGAGGCGGTCGCCCAGGGCCTGATCGGCGAGGGCGAGCCCCTGGATCCGGCGTCCGATCCCTTTCGGCGCACCACCGACGAGGTGATCGACCGGCGCCTGCTGGCCGCTGAGGCGACCCGGCGCAAGCTCGACCGGGATCCGGCCGTCCAACGGCGTCTGGCGGCTGCCCGCGAGCGGATCCTGGCGGACCTGGTGGTCGACTCCACCGTCTCCGGCGCCATCAACGAGTCCGCCATCCGCGGCCTCTACCAGGAGCAGGTGCGACTCTCACGCCAGACCGAGGAGATCCGTGCCCGCCAGATCGTGGTCGCCACCCAGGCCGAGGCCGATGCCGTCCGCAGGCTCCTGGGGTCCGGCGGGTCCTTCGAGGCCCTCGCCATGGAGCGCAGCGTGGATGCAGCGACGCGGTTCAACGGCGGCGACCTTGGCTATTTCACGGTCGACATCATGCCGGATTCCTATGCGGCGGCCCTCAAGACCGCCAAGGCTGGCCAGACCGTCGGGCCCTTTCCGGTCGAGGGCGGATGGGCCCTCGTCAGGATCGAGGACCGCCGTCCCGAGGCGCCCATCTCCCTGGAGTCCGCGCGCCCGCAGATCGTGCGCTTCCTGACCTACGACCAGGTGCGCGACCTTCTCGAGAAACTCCGGGGCCAGGCCAAGGTGCAGACCTTCCTGAAGACCACGCCCGATGTTCCCGGCCAGCCCCGGGAGCCCGCCGCAGCCCCGCCTGCGACGAATCCGCCGCCGAACCGCGAGGAGGGGAAGGCAAAATGAGCCGCAAGCCCGAAAAGCCCGAGGCCTCCGCCCCGCGCCGCCGCGCCGCCGCCACGCCAGTCGAGGTGGTGGGTCAGACCTTCGAGAAGGCCCTGGATCCGCTTACCTCGGCACTCAAGCGGGCCTCGCTGAGGCGCGCTGACCGGCAGGCGAGGGCCTTCGACCGTCCCCCGCCTGAGGCGGCTACGCCGGCCAAGGGGGCCTTGCCCGTTTCGCCCCTCGCCGTTCCCTTTCCGCGCATTCCTCCCATCGAGGGCGTGGAGATCGCCACCGGCCGGGCTGGATTTTACAAGCACGAACGCGAGGACCTGCTGGTCATGCGCTTCGCCGAGGGCACAAGCGTCGCCGGGGTCTTCACCCGGCATGGCGTGGGCTCGGCGCCGGTGGACTGGTGCCGCCGGGCCCTGGCCCAGTCCCAGGGCGAGGACGCCCGGGCCCTGGTGGTAAACGCCGGCTGTGCCAATGCCTTTACGGGCAAGCCCGGGGCGGACGCCGCCCGCCGGGTCGCCTCGGCCGTGGCCAAGCGGTTCGACTGCCGCCAGCGTGACGTGATGCTGGCCTCTACAGGCGTCATCGGCGTGCTCCTGGACGATGTGAAGATCACCCAGCGCCTGCCCGAGGCTGAGGCGGCCCTGGCCTCCGACGCCTGGTCGGCCGCTTCCCGGGCAATCATGACCACTGACACCTTTCCCAAGGGGGCCTTCGCCGAGGCCCAGATCGACGGGTCGACGGTCCGGATCGCCGGTATCTGCAAGGGTTCGGGCATGATCGCCCCAGACATGGCCACCATGTTGGCCTTCGTCGCCACGGACGCCGATATTGCTCCCAACGCCCTGCAGACCCTAGCCAGCCTCTACACGCGCTCGACCTTCAACTGCGTGACGGTGGATGGCGACCGTTCCACCAACGACACCCTCCTCCTGTTCGCCACCGGCAAGTCCGGGGCCCCGCGGATCAGCCGTGCGGGCGACCGCAGGCTGGCGGACTTCCGGGAAAAGCTCGAGGCGGTCCTCCTGGACCTCGCCCTGCAACTGGTCCGGGATGGGGAGGGGGCGACCAAGTTCGTTCGCATCAATGTCTCGGGCGCGGAAAGCCCCGCCTCGGCGCGCAAGATCGCCCGGACCATCGCCGAGAGCCCCCTGGTCAAGACCGCCTTTGCCGGCGAGGACGCCAACTGGGGCCGGATCGTCATGGCGGTGGGCCGCGCCGACGAGCCCATCGATCGGACCCGGCTGCGGGTCCAGTTCGGAGCCCTGGTCGCCGCCCAGGATGGTCTCATCTCTCCCACCTACGATGAGGCGAAGATGAGCGCCTACATGAAGCAGGCCGAGCTGGAGGTCAGTGTCGACGTCGGCGTCGGCCGCGGCTCGGCCACGATCTGGACCTGCGACCTGACCAAGCAGTACGTGGCGATCAACGGGGATTACCGGAGTTAGGGTTACAGGCCGTGGGTCGACCGCCTTGCCCTAGGGCAGAGGTGGCCAGCCGAGAGGCCATTGACCGCCTCAGTCGGCCTTGCCGACACCTCCCCCTTGGGGGAGCAATTGGCGCTGAAATTCCTCCCCATCAGGGGGAGGTGGACCGCGAAGCGGGCCGGAGGGGGTCAGCTGAAGTCGGCTCTTCCTAGTCCACCGGGCTCCACTTCGCCGCGCCGCCCTCGCGCTTGGGGCCGCGGAACTGGGACTGGTCGATGGGCCGGGTGGAGGCGAAGCCGTCGCCCTTGGCCTCCGGGCGGTTCCTTTGCTTGCGCAGGCCGCCGGGCAGGTCCGAGCGGCCCTCGGGCCGGGACGAGCCATCCGCCGCCCGGGCGCCGCCAGAATCGCTCCTTGGGGAGTCGCTCCTCGGGGAGCCGCCCCTGGGGGAGCCGCCCCGGGGGGCACCACCCTTGCGATGGCCGCCCTGGCCCTGACGGCCCTTGGGCTCGGAAGGCTCCTTGGCGCCGTCCGGCAGGTGGGCTGTCATGACCGAGAGGCCGGCGTCCCGCCGACGGTCCTCGTTGGGAATGTTCTGGCGGGTGACTTTCAGGATGTCCTTGAGCAGGTTGCGCTCGTCGTCGGCGCAGAAGGCCACGGCCGTGCCGCCGGCACCGGCCCGGGCGGTCCGCCCGATCCTGTGGACATAGGACTCCGGCACGTTGGGCAGCTCGTACTGGACCACGTGGCTGACCGCGTCGATGTCGATGCCCCGGGCGGCGATGTCGGTGGCAACCATGGCCCTGACCTCGCCCGCCTTGAAGGCCGCCAGGGCGCGCTCGCGCTGGCCCTGGCTCTTGTCGCCGTGGATGGACGCCGCCTCGATGCCCGACTGTTCAAGGGCTCGGGCCACCCGGTCGGCACCGCGCTTGGTACGGGTAAAGACGATCACCCGGCGGAATTCCTTGTTCTCGAACAGCTCGGCCAACAGGGCGCGCTTGCGGTCCTGCTCAACGAAGATGACCTTCTGCTGGACCTTTTCCACCGTGGTGGCCTGGGGGGCCACCGAGACCCGGACGGGGTCGGGGTTCAGGAGTTCGCCGGCCAGCTTGCCGATCTCCGTGGGCATGGTGGCTGAGAAGAAGAGGTTCTGCCGGGCCTTGGGCAGGTACTTCACGATCCGCCGGATTGGCAGGATGAAGCCCATGTCCAGCATCTGGTCGGCCTCGTCGAGGACGAAGGTCTCGACGCCCTGGAGGGAGACGGTCTTCTCGCCCAGGTGGTCGATCAGGCGGCCGGGCGTGGCGACGAGCACGTCGACGCCGGGCGCCATGGCCCGCAACTGGCCGCCGTACTTCACACCGCCGAAGATCACGGCCACGGAAACGCCGAGGTGGCGGCCGTAGGCCTTGAAGCTCTCGCCGATCTGGGTGGCAAGCTCGCGGGTCGGCGACAGGATGAGTACCCGGCAGCTGCGGCGGTGAGCCGGGCGGCGGTCGGCTGCCAGGCGGTGGAGGATGGGCAGGGCGAAGGCGGCGGTCTTGCCGGTACCCGTCTGGGCGCAACCCAGGAGGTCGCGGCCCTCGAGGATCGGGGGAATGGCCTGGGCCTGGATGGGCGTCGGCGTGGAATAGCCCTCGTCGGACAAGGCCTTGAGGAGGCCACGATCGAGGCCGAGGTCGGTGAACTGGGTCAAGTTGGGGTGTCTTTCCGTACGCGGAATCGCGCGGCCCCTGTCTGGGGCGCCGTTCGGCGGATCTTCATGGGGATGCCCCCGCGCGGCGGGGCGATCTGCGATGTCGCTTCAGGGCGCTCGACAGGCGGGCTACCGAAGCAACCCTCACGCGACTGGAACGCCGATATCGAACCGGATGAACCGGAACGCAGGGCGCAAGTGGACTCCCGGGACCCGGAAGTCAAGGCCGGCTTGCCAAGGACGGTCTCCGGGGCGATCAAGGCGGCATGTCCGAAACCCGCCGCCTGCTGCTCGTAACCGCCGCTGCCCTGGTCGATGTCGACGGCCGGGTCCTCATCTGCCGCAGGCCTGAAGGCAAGGCCCTGGCCGGGCTCTGGGAGTTTCCCGGCGGCAAGGTCGAGGCCGGCGAATCGCCGGAGGCCTGCTTGATCCGTGAGCTGTCGGAGGAGCTGGGGATCGGCGTCACCGAGGCCTGCCTCGCCCCCTTCGTCTTCGCCAGTCACGCCTACGAGGACTTCCACCTGCTCATGCCCCTCTATCTTGTCCGGCGCTGGACGGGGGTGGTGACGGCCAAGGAGCACTCGGCCCTGGCCTGGGTGAAGCCCAGCCAGCTGGGTGACTATCCCATGCCGCCAGCGGACGCCCCCCTGGTGGCCTGGCTCCGGGACCTGGTCTGAGGCCGTGGCGGGGCTGGCGCAGGCCCTGGCCGATGTCGTCCTGGCGCGAGCCGACCGGCCGGGCTGGGTACTGGGGCTGTCCGGAGCGCAGGGGGCGGGCAAGTCCACCCTGGCCGCTCGACTGGCCGCGGCGCTGGAAGCTGCAGGGCGGTCCTGTGCGGTCCTCTCCCTCGACGACGTCTACCTCGGCCCGGAGGCGAGGGCAGACCTGGCCCGCCGGGTCCACCCCCTGTTCGCCGTGCGCGGCCCGCCGGGCACCCACGATCCGGCCCTGGCCCTGTCCGTGCTGGAGGCCCTCGGCCGTCGGGGTCCGGTCCGCCTGCCACGCTTCGACAAGGGGCGGGACGCTCCCGTGCCCGAGGCGGAGCAGCCGGTCGTCGAGGGCCCCGCCGACGTCGTGATCCTCGAGGGCTGGTGCCTGGGCGCGCGGCCGGACCCGGGGGCCGCCGCTTCGGAGCCGATCAACGCCCTGGAGCGGGACCAGGACCCCGACGGGACCTGGCGTGGGGCCGTGGAGGCGGCGCTGGCCGGACCCTACCGGACCCTCTTTGAGGCCACGGACCTGACGGTCTTCCTCCGGGCCCCGGACTTTGCAACCGTCCGCCGCTGGCGGGGCGAGCAGGAGGCGGACCTGGCCCGCGCCATCGCCGCTGGCCGGCCGGGTCGGGCCATGGGTGATGCCGAGCTGGATGACTTCCTGGCCCGCTATGAGCGCATCACCCGCCGCCTGATTGCCGATCCGCCCGGGAACCTGGTGGTCGACCTCGCCCCGGACCGGACGCCTGGCCCGCTTCAGCGCCGCTGAGGCCGGGTCCCCGGGACGCTGTGCTCTTCCCCGCCCAGGGCGTCGGCCAGCCGCATCTTCGCGGAGCCGGGCCGCAGGGGCTTCTGCTGGATCTCCGAGGGCGACCAGCCGGTCAGGGTAAGGATCTCGAAGGTGGCTGGCAGGCGCCCGTCGGGGTCGGCGAAGTTCTGTCGGTAGATCTCGAAGGCCCGGGCCAGGACCCGCCGCGTCAGGGGCCGGGGATGGCGCTCGGCCAGGACGGAGGTCTCGCCCATCCGGCGCAGATCGGCCAAGAGCTTCAGGGGATGGTCGTAGCGCACGGTCACCCGATCCACATCCGCCACCGGAAGGGCGAAGCCGGCCCTCTGCAGGAGGCTCGCGGCATCTGACGGATCGGCGAAGGGCGAGACCCTTGGGCCGGCGCCACCGGTCAGTTCCAGCTCGGCGGCGGTCAGGGACTGGCGTAATTCGGTCAGGGTCGCCCCTCCGAACAGGGCACCGATGAAGAGGCCGTCGGGCTTCAGCGCCAGCCGCGCCTGGACCAGGGCGCCGATCACGTCATTGGCCCAGTGCAGGGACAGGCTGGAGACGATGAGGTCCAGGCTGGCCGGCGCAAAGGGCAGGCGCTCCTCGTCGGCGAGGACCCGCATCCCGCTGCGGCCGGCAAGCATCCGGCCGGAAAGATCCATCTCGACCAGCAGGCCCACCCGGGGCGCAGCGTCGCTGACGGCCAGGGCTTCGGCGAAGGCGCCATTGCGGGCCCCGAGGTCGACGGCGCGGGGGAAGTCGCGCAATATGGCTTCCAGGCGCATCACGATGTCGCCTGCGGCGCGGCGTTTCAGGAAGTCGGCTCCGGCATAGCCCGGAGCGGCCCTGTCCAGCCGCCGGCGCAGGAGGTCGCGGTCGAAGATCCGGGGGGGCGAGGCGGAGGACGGCATGAGCCGGGACAATGAACGCTTCGGCCCGGCATGGGAACCCGCAGGGCCGCTGGCCCGGGCCCGCCGGGCGGCGCTTGACCTCATCTATCCCCACCGGGCCCTCGACGACGACAGTCCGGTCCTGACGCCGGGCCTGACCGCCGAGGCCTGGAATCGCATCACCTTCCTGGAAGATCCGGTCTGTGACGGTTGCGGGACGCCTTTCGAGTTCAGCCTTGGCCCCGGCGCGCGCTGCGCCGCCTGCCTGGCCAAGCCCCGGGCCTTTGACCGCGCCCGGGCGGCCTGCCTCTACGACGAGACCTCACGCGGACCGGTCCTGCAGTTGAAGTACGCCGACCGCACGGACCTGGCGCCCCTGTTTGTCCGCTGGATTTCGCGCTCGGCCCGGGACCTTCTGGCCGAGGCCGATGCCGTCGCCCCCGTGCCCCTTCACGCCTCGCGCCTGTTCCGCCGGCGCTACAACCAGGCCGCCGAGATCGCCCGGCCCCTGGCCCGGCTCTGGTCGACGGACTACCTGGCCGACACCCTGGTCCGCAGGCGCGACACCGGTGCCCAGGCCGGCCGTTCGGGAACCGGGCGACGCCGCAACGTCGCTGCGGCCTTCACCGTCCCCGACGGGCAGCGCCGGAAGGTGGAGGGCCGCCGCATCCTCCTCATCGACGACGTCCTGACCACCGGAGCGACCCTGGAGGCCTGCGCCCGGGCCCTGCGCGCCGCGGGCGCCGCAGCGGTGGACGCCGCCGTCATTGCCAGGGTTAAAGACCCGGCAAGCCTGACCATATAAGGTATCCCGCGAGAGCCGAGGGAGAGCCGCATGGCCGCCGTGACCATCTATACCAAACCCTTCTGCCCCTACTGCGTGCGCGCCCTGGGCCTGCTGGAGCGCAAGGGTGCAGAGGTCACCGAGATCGAGGCCGCCTTCGACGCCGGGAAGCGGGCCGAGATGCTGCGGAAATCCGGCGGCGCGGCCACCTATCCGCAGATCTTCATCGGCGACCGGCACGTGGGTGGCTGTGACGACCTCCATGACCTGGAGGCGCAGGGGCGCCTCGACACCCTGCTGGCGGGCTGAGGCGGTGCGCGTCGCCCTGGTCCAGACCCGGACGCCGGCCTCGCAGGCGGCAGCCCTGGATCATGTCCTGCCCCTGGTGCGCCAGGCCGCGGACACCGGGGCGGAGCTCATCCTGACCCCTGAGGGGACCAATATCCTGCAGAAGGACCGCGACCGCCTGAGGGCGGCCCTGACGACCGTCGAGGCGGACCCCGTGGTCTGCGGCCTTCGCGCCCTGGCGCGCGAGCGCGGCGTGTGCGTCCTGGTCGGCTCGGCCCTGGTGGACGCCGGTGGCGAGAAGGCGGCCAACCGCAGCCTGCTGGTGGGCCCAGACGGTGAGATCGCCGCCGCCTACGACAAGCTGCACATGTTCGACGTCGACCTGCCCACGGGTGAGACCGCCCGGGAGAGCGCCGCCTACGCCCCCGGCGACCGGGCCGTGACCGCCCGGGCCGGCGAGGCCCGCCTGGGCCTGACCATCTGCTACGACATGCGCTTCCCGGCCCTCTATCGGGCCCTGGCCCTGGCGGGCGCCGAGGTCCTGACCGTGCCCGCGGCCTTCACCCGGCCGACGGGGCAGGCACACTGGGAAATCCTGCTGCGCGCCCGGGCCATCGAGACCGGGAGCTTCGTCCTGGCACCGGCCCAGGGCGGTTTCCACGAGGACGGTCGCGGCACCTGGGGCCGAAGCCTGGCCGTTGGCCCCTGGGG
>JBMOEP010000011.1:0-15075 GCA_049314675.1 Phenylobacterium sp. | reverse complement strand
CTCTGACGGAGTCCTTCCCGGCCGAGCGCCGGATCGGCCTGTCCGCCCGCACCTTCCGGCCCGGCGACATCTTCGGCATGATCCGGGCGGGGTTCTCGATCTTCGCTGGCGTCATGCAGGCCCGTGCGGCCTATCGTGAAATTCGTCCGGACGTCGTGATCGGCTTTGGCGGCTATCCCTCGGCACCTGGCCTGCTCGCCGCCCTCACCCAGAACCTGCCCACCGTCCTGCATGAGCAGAATGCGGTGATGGGAAGGGCCAACCGGCGGTTGGCCGGTCGCGTCCGCGCCGTGGCCTGCGCCTTTCCGATCCTTCAGAAGGCCCCCCTCGGCGTGGCCGAGCGCGCCGTCGTTGTGGGCAATCCGGTGCGGGCGGAAATCCGCGCCATCGCCGAGGTTCCCTACGAAACGCCGACCGAGACCGGTCCGATCCGCCTTCTCATCACCGGCGGCAGCCAGGGCGCCCGGCTTCTGTCCGAGTTGATGCCCGCCGCCATCGCCGCCCTGCCGGAGGCCCTGCGCGACCGGCTTGAGGTCCAGCAGCAGACCCGCAAGGAAAGCCTCGACCTTGCCCGGCAGATCTATGCCGACGCCAACGTCAAGGCTGAGATCGCCCCCTTCTTCCGCGACATGGCCGGCCGCCTGAAGGTGGCGCACCTGGTGATCGGCAGGTCCGGCGCCGGCTCGGTCTGCGAGTTCGCGATCGCCGGCCGCCCAGCCATCCTCGTGCCGCTGGCGGTCGCCCTGGATGACGACCAGGGACAGAACGCGCAGGTCATGGCGGATGCCGGCGGCGCCGTGGTTGCCCGGGAGGACCAGCTGACCGTGGAGACCATGTCCAGGGCCCTCGAAAAGCTCCTGTCTCAGCCCGACAGGCTGGTCCGGATGGCTGAGGGCGCCCGCAGTCTCTCGCGGCCCGACGCCGCCGAACGCCTGGCCGACCTGGTCGAGGCCGTCGCTGCGGAAGGACGCCGCGGATGAACCGCAGAAGGCCCACGCCCTTCGACATCGGACCCGTCCACTTCGTCGGGATCGGCGGGATCGGGATGAGCGGCATCGCCGAGATCATGCTGCGGGTCGGCTATACGGTGCAGGGCTCGGACGCTCGCGCCAATGCCAACACCGAGCGCCTTGAAAAGCTGGGCGCGCGCATCTTCATCGGCCAGCAGGCCGGCAATCTCGGAGCCGCCTCCGCCGTGGTTTATTCGACGGCGATCCAGCCCGATAATCCCGAGCTGGTCGAGGCCCGTAGCCGCCGCCTGCCCCTGGTCCGCCGCGCCGAGATGCTGGCCGAGCTCATGCGCCTGCAGTTCTCAGTGGCGGTCGGCGGAACCCACGGCAAGACCACCACCACCTCCATGATCGCCGCCCTGCTGGACGCCGGCGGCCTGGATCCCACCGTGATCAACGGGGGGATCATCAATGCCTATGGCGCCAACGCCAAGGTGGGGCAGGGGGACTGGATGGTCGTGGAGGCCGACGAGTCTGACGGCACCTTCCTGCGGCTGAGGGCCACCTGCGCCGTCGTCACCAACATCGACCCCGAGCACCTCGACCACTACGGCTCCTTCGACGCCGTCCGGCGAGCCTTCAAGGAATTCGTCGAGAGCGTTCCCTTCTATGGCTTCGCGGCCGTCTGCACGGATCACCCGGAGGTCCAGGCCATGGCCGCCCGGGTCGAGAACCGGCACCTGGTGACCTATGGCGTGAATCCCCAGGCGGAGGTCCGGGCGGAGCATATCGAGATGGGACCGGACGGCTGCCGGTTCGACGTCATCATCCGGCCCCATGAGGGCCCCGCCCTGGAATGGCCCGGCCTGCACCTGCCCATGGCAGGACACCACAACGTGCTGAACGCCCTCGGGGCCATCGCGGTCGCCCGCGAACTGGGAGTCGGCGAAGACGACATCCGCAGCGGCCTTGCGGGATTCGGCGGTGTGCGCCGGAGGTTCACCACAACCGGCGTCGCCCGGGGTGTCCGCATCGTCGATGACTACGGCCATCACCCGGTCGAGATCGCCGCCGTCCTGCAGGCGGCCCGGGCGGTCACCGGGGGGCGGGTCGTGGCCGTGGTCCAGCCTCACAGGTACTCCCGCCTGAAAGACCTGTTCCAGGACTTCTGTTCCTGTTTCAACGACGCCGACACGGTCATTGTCTCGGATGTCTACGCGGCGGGCGAGGCCCCCCTGGAAGGGGCCAGCCGCGACTCCCTGGTCGAGGGCCTCAGGCGCCATGGGCACCGCAGGGTCCTGGCGCTTTCCGGCCCTGACGCCCTCCCGGCCCTGGTTGGTGCCGAGACCTCGCCCGGCGACCTCGTGATCTGCCTGGGCGCGGGAGACATCACCGCCTGGGCTTACGCCCTGCCTGGCCAGCTCGAGGCCCTGGCCCCGTGAGCTGGCGGGACCGGCTGCCGGAGGTTCGCGGTCGCCTACTCAGGGACGAGCCCCTTGCCCCTTTCACCTGGTTGCGGGTTGGCGGACCGGCCGACGTCCTGTTCCTGCCTGCCGATGAAGCGGACCTCGCCGGCTTCCTGGCCGCGCTCGACCCGGCCACGCCGGTCACGCCCCTGGGCGTCGGCTCCAACACCCTGGTGCGTGACGGGGGCGTTGAGGGCGTTGTCATCCGCCTGGCCGGCCGGGCCTTCTCCCGGATCGAGCGGGTGGGAGACCGGCGGCTCATGGCCGGCGCGGCGGCCCTTGACGCCCATCTCGCCCGGGAAGCGGCGGCGGCCGGGCTGGCGGGCCTGGAGTTCTACCGGGGCGTGCCCGGCTCCATCGGCGGGGCCCTGGTGATGAACGCCGGATGCTATGGCGCTGAAACGGCGGACGTCCTGGTTGAGGCCCGGGCGGTAGCCCGCGACGGGCGGATCGTCACCCTCCCGGCGGCAGAGATGGAGTTCAGCTACCGGCGCAGCGCCAGGGCGGCGACGGGCGACCTTATCTTCACGGCTGGCCTGTTCGAGGGGCAACCCGACGATCCGGCGGCGATCACCGCCCGAATGGACGAAATCACCCGTCGCCGCGAGGCCAGCCAGCCCATCCGCGAGAAGACTGGTGGATCGACCTTCAAGAACCCCGAGGGGCATTCGGCCTGGAAGCTGGTGGACGAGGCCGGATGGCGGGGTCGGCCCTTTGGCGGCGCCATGTTCTCGCCCCAGCACGCCAATTTCCTGATCAACAGCGGAGAGGCGACGGCGGCGGACCTTGAGGGCCTGGGCGAGGCCGTGCGCGCCGACGTCGAGGCCAGGACGGGGGTCTGCCTGGAGTGGGAGATCCGCCGCATCGGCCGTCCGGCGTCCGCGCCTTGACAGGCACCGCCGTCCGCGCGACGCCCCGGCCCGTCCTTCCCCTGGAGTTCGCCCATGCCAGAGCCTGATTCCCGCCCGCTGGCCGGTCGTCACGTCGCGGTCCTTCTCGGCGGCCTGTCTTCGGAGCGCGAGGTGAGCCTGGTCTCCGGCACCGCCTGCGCCGACGCCCTCGAGCGCCTGGGCGCCCGGGTGTCCCGGGTCGATGCTGGCCGCGACCTGGCCGAGGTGCTGGTCCGTGTTTCTCCGGATGTCTGCTTCAACGCCCTGCACGGCGTCTGGGGAGAGGACGGCTGCGTCCAGGGCGTACTGGAGACCCTCGGCCTGCCCTACACCCATTCCGGCGTCCTGGCCTCGGCCCTGGCCATGGATAAGACCCGCGCCAAGGCGGTCCTATCCGCGGCCGGCGTGACCGTGCCGGGAGGCGGGTTGTACGACCGGCGCCTGGCCGCCGCAGGCCATGTCATGCCCCCGCCCTATGTCATCAAGCCTAACGCCGAGGGTTCGTCGGTCGGGGTCTTCATCGTCCAGGTGGGGGCCAACACCCCGCCGCAGGCGATCGCAGCCGCCGACTGGGTTCTGGGCGAAGAGGTCCTGGTCGAGCCCTACATCCCGGGGCTCGAGCTCGCTGTCGGGATCATGGACGGCCGGGCGATGATGGTGACCGAGATCGTGCCCGCCTCTGGCTTCTACGACTATGAGGCCAAGTATGGCGAAGGGGGCTCTACCCACGTGCTCCCGGCCCGGATTTCCCCGGAAGTGGCCGACCGGGCCCCTCGCCTCGCCGAGATCTCCCACGCGGCCCTAGGCTGTTCTGGTGTGACCCGTTCGGACCTTCGTTATGACCCCGTTAACGACATTCTGGTTCTTCTGGAAGTGAACACGCAGCCCGGAATGACGCCGACCTCACTCGTCCCCGAGCAGGCCGCCGCAATCGGTGTGGCGTTCGACCAATTGGTGCTCTGGATCACGGAGGACGCCCATGCCCGCGGCCATGCGGGGAGGATCGTCGGCTAGGCCGACCGGGCAGGGTGCGGCGCAGGCCGCAGCCCGGGGCCGCGCGGCTGCGCCTGCTGGCGGACCCTCAGCGGCGGCCATCCTGCTTGCGGCTCTCGCGGTCATCCTGGCGGCCCTGGTCCTGATCCTCGCAACCGGCGGGCGTGGGGCCCGCATGGCCCAGGCCGCCCGCGCGGACATCGCCCAGCGCCTCGCGGCTGCAGGCTTCCGGCTCGATGCCGTGCAGGTCAAGGGTGCCTCCCCCCTCGCCACCGGTGACATCCTGAAGGCCGCCGGGCTCTACAAGGGCCAGCCATTGGCCGACATGGACCTGGACGTCATCCGCCAGCGCATCGAGTCGGTAGGCTGGGTTCACGACGTCCGGGTTGTCCGGCTTCTTCCGGACACCCTCCTAATCCAGGTGGTTGAGCGTCGCCAGCTCGCCGTCTGGCAGTCCGGGGGCCAGCGGCAAGTCATCGACGTCCGCGGCGCCCCGATCCCGGAGGCCGACCCGGCCCGGTTCGCAAGCCTGCCCCTGGTCGTAGGTGCGGGCGCGGACAAGGCGGCGGCTGCCATTCTTCTTGAATTGAGCCGGCGTCCGCTGGTTCTGTCCCAGGTGGAGGCCCTGGTCCGGGTGGACCAGAGGCGCTGGGACCTGAGGCTCAGGTCAGGGGGGCTGATCCAGCTGCCTGCGCTTGATGAGGCCGCCGCACTGCGACGGTTGGATGAACTGGACCAGGCGTCGGGGCTGATGCGCATCGGCTTCGAACGCCTGGACCTGCGGGACCCGGCCGTGGTGGCTGTGCGCCCGAGGACTGGAGGGGCGGTCGCCGCCTCGCCGGAGCTGCCGCCAGAAGCGGCGTCAAAGGGATGATGGGGGTTTCAGGTGGCCATGATTGAAGCGCGTCGGGAGTCCCGGGATGGCCTGAAGGCGGCCCTGGGGCGACAGGCTGTCACCGCCGCAGTGGACCTCGGTGCCAGCAAGGTCGCCTGCTTCATCATGAAGCCGGACGGCGTCCGGCGCGTCGACCGGACCCTGACCACCGCCGGCGTGGCCCACGTCCAGTCCCGGGGGGTCCGCAACGGATCGATCATCAATATCGACGAAGCCTCCGAGGCGGTCGCCCAGGCTGTTGAGCGCGCCGAGAGCATGGCAGAGGTCCGGGTTCAGGGCGTCACCGTCACCACCGCGGGCGGGCAACTCGCCGGACGCCGGGTGGCAGGACGGGTCTCACTCGGCGCCCGGCCGATCTCCGACGACGACCTCGCCCGGGCCATCCGTTCGGCCATGACCCAGCTGAAACTTCTGGACCGCAAGGCCATCCATATCCTGCCGGTGTCCTGGAGCGTCGACGGACAGTCGGGGATCCGGGATCCCCGCCAGATGTTCGGACGCATCCTGGGCGTCGAGCTGCTGGTGGTGACCATCGCCGAGGCGGCTTACCGGGTCCTGGCGACCTGCGTCGAGCGGGCCCACCTGACCTTCGAGGGCGTCGCCGCCGCGCCCTTCGTCTCGGCCCTCGCGGCCCTCGAGGAAGACGAGATGGATCTGGGCGCCGTCTGCATCGACATGGGCGGAGGCTCAACCTCAGCGGCCATCTTCTCGAGTGGCAGCCTGTTGCATGTCGAGACTGTCCCGGTGGGCGGCCAACATGTGACTTCCGACATCGCCCGGGGACTATCCACCTCCTGGGCCGGTGCAGAGCGTATCAAGACGCTGCATGGGTCGGCCATCGCCTCGGCCAACGAGGACAAGGAAATGATCGAGGCTCCGCCCCGCGGCGACGATCCGGGAGCCGGTCCGGTGATCGCCCCCAGGTCCCTGCTCAAGGGCATCATCGCCCCCCGGGTCGAGGAAACCATGGAACTCCTGCGCGATCGCCTCAAGGCGTCGGGCGCCTCCGTCGAGTTGGGTGCCGGACTGATCCTGACGGGCGGCGCGAGCCAGCTGGCGGGTGTCCGCGAGGTCGCCCTGAGGGTCTTCGACCGGCCGGTCCGGTTGGGCCGTCCGCGCCGGGTCCCTCATCTTGCCGACGCGGCCTCAGGACCGGCCTTCTGCGCCGCTGCGGGAGTCCTCCAGAGGGCTGCCTTCGGCCCCCGGGAAGCCGTTGCGGCCCGCGCCCTGGTCAATCTCGGCGTCCGCCGCGAATCCCTGGATGCACGGACCAACCCGATGATTCGCGCCGCTGTCTGGCTGAGAGACAACCTCTGAGGCGCCGGCGCCGCCCCGGCGTCGCAAAACCGTCGATTTTGTGCACAGGAAAGCGTGTCCAGGCCTCGACGGGCCTCCGACTCGGGCTAAGCCATTAACGCCAAATTAAGGGCGATGGGGGGATTGTTAACCCTGTCGTCGGACCGGTTTAACTGGGCGTTCCAGCGGACCGGAGAAACGTCTGACGGAGGACGCGAGGGTCTCATGGCAATTGCACTTTCTGCGCCGCGCGCGACCGAACTCAAGCCGCGTATCGTTGTCTTCGGCGTTGGAGGCGCAGGCGGGAACGCCGTCAACAACATGATCGACGCCGGCCTTGAGGGCGTTGAGTTCGTGGTCGCCAATACGGACGCCCAACAGCTGGCATTCGCCAAGACTGACCGCCGCATCCAGCTCGGGGTCACGGTAACCCAGGGCCTTGGTGCCGGGGCCCATCCCGAGGTGGGAATGAGCGCCGCCGAAGAGTCGATCCCCGAGATCGGCGAGCACCTCGACGGTGCCCACATGGTCTTCATCACCGCCGGCATGGGCGGCGGCACCGGCACCGGCGCCGCGCCGATCATCGCCAAGGCCGCACGCGAGCGCGGCATCCTGACTGTCGGGGTTGTCACCAAGCCCTTCCACTTTGAAGGCCGTCACCGGATGCGCCTGGCTGACAGCGGCATTTCCGAGCTGCAGCGTTATGTCGACACCCTGATCGTCATCCCGAACCAGAACCTGTTCCGCGTCGCCAACGAGCGGACGACCTTCGCCGAAGCCTTCGGCATGGCCGACCAGGTCCTGCATTCCGGCGTCCGGTCCATCACCGACCTGATGGTGCTGCCCGGCCTGATCAATCTCGACTTCGCCGACGTCCGCACGGTCATGACCGAGATGGGCAAGGCGATGATGGGCACCGGCGAGGCCGAGGGCGAAGATCGCGCCCTGATGGCCGCCAACAATGCCATCCAGAACCCGCTGCTGGACGAAGTCTCCCTGCGCGGCGCCAAGGCCGTCCTGGTCAACGTGACCGGCGGCCTCGACATGACCCTGCTGGAGGTCGACGAAGCCGCCAACGCCATTTCGGAGCAGGTGGACCCCGAGGGCAACATCATCTTCGGTGCCGCCTTTGACCCGTCCCTCGAGGGCAGGATCCGTGTCTCGGTCGTTGCCACCGGCATGGACGGGGCGTCCATGTCCGCCATTGAGCCGCGGCCTACCCGTACGATCTCCCAGCCGCCGGCCCTGCGCTTCGCCGACCCTGTTGCCGCCCAGGCGGTGCCCGAACTGGCGTCCCGGTCCGTGTTCGTTGAGGCCGATGACAGGGCCGAGGCTGCAGCCCCGGCCATGATCTTCTCCGCCCCCGAGCCGGCACCTGTCGAGCCCGCCCTGTTCTCGGATGCGGCCAGCCCCGCTCCGGAGTTCCTCGCACCCGAGCAGGGCGACCTCCTCTCTGCGTCAGCCACCCCTGCACCTGTGGCCGCCACCCAGCCGGGTCCCTCCATCCGGCCCCTCGAACCGGCCCTGAAGAAGATCATCGATCCGATGGTCGCCGAAGATGAGGACTTCGACAGCATCTTCCCGACGTCCATCGCCCCGCCGCCAGCCAAGGCCGGTGGCTTCCGTCTCTGGGGCCCCAAGCGCCCGGCACGCTTTGATCCGCCGCCCACGACGGCCGCTTCGCCTCGCGCCGGCGGTGCCCTGCCAGCTGAGGCTCCCGGAGAGGCAGCCGCGCCGGAAGCCGAGAACCTGGACATCCCGGCCTTCCTGCGCCGCCTGGCGAACTAGGCCCCTCACGGGATACCCGAATTACAGGGCCCGCCGGTTCTCTGGCGGGCCCTTTCCGTTTCTAGAATCCTTCAGGATTCAATGGGCTTAACCCCGGAAACATTGCGAAACGCAACGTGTTTTGCGGCGCCGCAGCAGGCCGCTTATCTCCCGGCGTGACGGAGTGTTTGTCCGTCCCTGTTACCTGGAGGCTTGTCTTGGCCGAAGTTGCGTTCCAGCACACCGTCAGCAGCCCCGTGCGTTTCGCCGGGATCGGCGTTCACACGGGTGCCCATGCCCGGGTCGTCGTGCTGCCCGCGCCTGCCGACGCCGGCGTGGTCTTCGTGCGGACGGATGTCCGCGACCAGGACAACCGGGTTCCGGTCTGCGGCGAGGCGGTCTGCAAGACCCAGTTGGGGACTGTGATCACCAATGCGGCCGGCGTCACGGTCGCCACGATCGAGCACCTGATGGCGGCCCTGGTGATGGGCGGCGTGGACAATGCGCTCATCGAGATCGACGGCCCCGAAATGCCGATCATGGACGGCTCCGCCCTCGACTTCGTCCATGGGCTCGACGCCGCGGGTCTGACCCGGCAGGGAAAGCTTCGGCAGTACATTGAGATCCTCGACGTGGTCGAGGTGATCGAGGGCGACAAGCGCGCCGCCCTGCGGCCGGCGGACGGCTTCGAAGTCGCCTTCGAGATCGCCTTTGCCTCCCGCGCCATCGGCCGGCAGGCCGTGGACCTGAAGATGGATGGCAAGGCCTTCCGTCGGGAGCTTGCCGACTGCCGCACCTTCGGCTTCCTGCATGAGGTCGAGGCCTTGAGGGCCATGGGTCTGGCCCGGGGCGGCTCGATGGACAACGCCGTCGTGATTGACGGCGACGAGATCCTGAACGCTGAGGGCCTGCGCCGGCCCGACGAATTCGTTCGCCATAAGGCCCTCGACGCCATTGGCGATCTCTTCGTCCTCGGGGCACCCGTCATCGGCCGGTTCGAAGGCGTCCTGGCCGGTCACGCCCTGAACAACGCGGTTGTCCGGGCCCTCCTGGCTTCGCCCCACGCCTGGCGGGTGCGCACCCTGGCCCCGCAAATGGCCGAAGCGGTCTGAGCCACGCCGTGGACGTTGGCGTCGGCTCCGGCGTCGTGTAGAACCTTGACCGGTCAGGCGCGGGGGCGCGCTCTTGTCCTTTGAGGTGATGGTGTCCGTGCTTCTCAGATCCTGGACCGCGCCGGCCCTCGTGGCCCTTGCGGCAGCTCTTGCCCTTTCGGGATGCGCCGCCCAGCCCAAGAAGCAGCGCCTGGTCTACGAGGAGCGGCCTGTTGAGCTGCTCTATTCCACGGGGTCCGCGCGCCTGGATGCGCGCCAGTGGTCCCAGGCCGTGGACTACTTCTCCGAGGTCGAGCGCCAGCATCCCTATTCGGAGTGGTCGCGCCGGGCGATTCTGATGACCGCCTATGCCAACTACCAGGCAGGGAATTACATCGAGGCGATCGGCGACGCGGACCGGTTCCTGTCGCTCTATCCGGGTAATCCCTCTGCTGGCTATGCCCACTACCTCAAGGCCGTCTGCTACTTTGATCAGATCGTCGACGTCGGCCGTGACCAGGCGGCGACCGGACAGGCGCTCGCGGCCCTTCGGGATGTCGTTCAGAGGTATCCGCGGACCGAGTACGCCGCCGACGCCCGGCTGAAGATCGACATGGTCAATGACCAGCTTGCGGGCAAGGAGATGTCCGTGGGGCGCTTCTACCTGCGAAACGGCGACACGCTTGCGGCCATTGGGCGGTTCCAGGCCGTCCTCCAGCGCTACCAGACGACCACCCACGCTCCCGAGGCACTCTATCGCCTGGTCGAGGCCAACCTGACCCTGGGCCTTGCCGAGGAGGCCAAGCGCAATGGCGCTGTCCTGGGCTACAACTATCCTGGCGACTATTGGTATAGCGAGGCCTTCAGCCTCCTGACCTCCAAGGACCTGAAGCCGGCTGTGGTTCCCGACGCGAAAGCCAAGCGCGGGTTCCAGCTGCCCTTCTCCAAGGACCCCGCCAAGACCCTCCCGCCCGCCGTCGCCGAGGCGCCCCGGCCCCCCGGGGCGGGCTGACCCGTCCCCGACGCACGGACGGACTTCCGGTCTGGCCGATTCGCGGCGAACCTGTCCCCATGCTCACCGGCCTCTGGATCCGAGAAGTTGTCCTGATCGAGAGCCTGGACCTGGTGGTGGGTCCGGGGCTGACGGCCCTCACGGGCGAGACCGGCGCCGGCAAGTCCATCCTCCTCGACGCCCTGGGTCTTGCGACCGGCGCCCGGGCGGAATCGGGCCTGGTTCGCCAGGGGGCCAGCCAGGCCAGCGCAACCGCAGCCTTTTCCCTTCCGCCTGGCCATGCAGTCTGGCGCCTCCTCGAGGCCCGGGGGCTTGAGGCTGCGCCTGGCGAGGACCTGATCCTGCGCCGCGTCCTGGCCGCCGATGGCCGGAGCCGGGCCTTCGTCAACGATCAGCCTGCCAGCGTCGCCGCCCTGCGGGAGATCGGCGCCCTCCTGGTCGAGGTTCACGGCCAGCATGAAACCGTCGGCTTGCTGGATTCGCGCACCCATCGGGACCTGCTCGACGCCTTTGGCGGATGCACCGAAGCGGTCCGCAAGACGGGCGAGGCCTGGAAGGCCTGGCGCGAGGCGGAGGCGGCCCTGGAGGCCCTGACCCGCGACGCCGCCGCGAGCGCCGCCGAGGCCGAGGAGGCCTCGCGCATCCTGGCCGAACTTGACCAGCTGGCGCCCGAGGCCGGGGAGGAGGCCGCCCTGGCCGAGACCCGCGCCGTCCTTGGGGCGGCGGAGAAGGCCCTGGCCGACATCTCCCAGGCCGGCGAAGCCCTGGACGGCCTGTCCGCGCGCCTGGCCGCAGCCCTCCGGGCCCTGGGCCACGCCCGCAGCCGGGCCCTGCAGGCGGGGGCGGACGCCGAGGGCGCCGCAGTCCGACGCCTGGCGGATGCGGAATCCGCGTTCGATTCTCTTTTCAGCGGTCTCCAGGAGGCCGAGTCCTCCGTCGAGGCCGCCGCCACGGCCTTCGCCTTCCGTCCCGACGACCTTGAGACGGCGGAGGAGCGCCTGTTCGCCCTGCGGGCGGCGGCCCGGAAGCTGGGGTGTGCGGTGGAGGAGCTTCCCCTTCGTCGCAAGGCCCTCGCCGAGCGCCTCGCGCGCCTGGAGTCCGGAGACGCCGAGGCCGCTGCCGTCCGGCGGGCCGCCACGGAGGCGCAATCCACCTATCTTGAGGCTGCGGGGGCGCTGTCGGCCGCGCGGCACCTGGCCGCCGACGCCCTGTCCCGGGCGGTTGAGGCCGAACTTCCGCCCCTGAAGCTCGAGCGGGCCCGGTTCCGGGTCGGTCTGACGCCCCTGGCGCCGGATCGCTCCGGCCCGGGAGGCTCCGACCGGGTCGGGTTCGAGGTCGCCACCAACCCGGGCGCTCCCTTCGGCGACCTGACCACTGTGGCCTCGGGCGGGGAACTCGCCCGCTTCGCCCTGGCCCTCAAGGCCTCCCTGGCCGGCCGGGGGGGAGAGCCGCCCCTGATGATCTTCGACGAGGTGGACCAGGGGGTCGGGGGCGCCGTGGCCGACGCCGTAGGAAAGAGGCTGAAGCGCCTCGCCGCGGAGGGCCAGGTCCTAGTGGTCACCCACTCCCCCCAGGTGGCAGCCCGGGCCGACGCCCACTGGCGCATCGCCAAGGCTGGCGACGCGGACGGCCTGCGGACCGGGGTCGAGATCCTGGACCCCATCGCCCGGGAAGAGGAGATCGCCCGCATGCTGGCCGGAGCCCAGGTGACGGACGAGGCGCGCGCCGCAGCCCGGGCCCTGATGCATGCCTGAGATCTCCGTCTCCGACCTGACCGAGGCTGAGGCCGCAGAAGAACTGACCCGGCTGGCCGACGCGATCGCCGCCCATGATATCGCCTATCACCAGGCCGATGCGCCAGTCATCTCGGACGCCGACTACGACGCCCTGCGCCAGCGCAATGCCGGGATCGAGGCCCGCTTCCCCCATCTGATGCGGGAAAACTCCCCCTCCTTCCGCGTCGGCTCGGTGCGGTCGGACCAGTTCTCGGCGGTCGAGCACGGCGTGCCCATGCTGTCCCTGGACAACGCCTTCTCCGACACCGAGGCGGAGGAGTTCGACGCCCGGATCCGCCGGTTCCTGCGTCTGGACGAGTCCGCCATCGCCTACACTGCGGAGCCCAAGATCGACGGGCTCTCGGCCTCCCTGCGCTACGAGGGCGGGGTCCTGGTGCGGGGTGCCACCCGGGGCGATGGCCGGGTGGGCGAAGACGTCACCGCCAACCTCCTCACCATCACCGATATTCCCCGTCGCCTGGCCGGGGAGGGCTGGCCCGACGTCGTCGAGGTGCGGGGCGAGGTCTACCTCTCCCACGCCGCCTTCGCCGAGCTGAACGCCCAGGCCGAGGCCGCCGGCCAGAAGACCTATGCCAATCCGCGAAACGCCGCCGCTGGCTCCTTGCGGCAGATTGACCCGCGGATCACCGCCACCCGTCCCCTGGGCTTCTTCGCCTATGCCTGGGGGGAGGTCAGCGCCCCCTTCGCCCCGGCCCAGTGGGAGGCCCTTGCGCGGCTCAAGGCCTGGGGCTTTGCCACCACGCCCCAGTCGCGCCGGGTCGAGGGTGCGCTTGGCCTGCTGGACGCCTATCGGGAGATGGAGGCGGCGCGGCCGCATCTGGGCTTTGACATTGACGGGGTCGTCTACAAGGTCGACCGGCTGGACTGGCAGCAGAGGCTGGGCTTCGTCACCCGCACGCCGCGCTGGGCCGTCGCCCGGAAATTCCCCGCCGAGCAGGCCCGCACCGTGCTCATGACCATCGACCTGCAGGTGGGGCGTACCGGGGCGGTGACGCCGGTGGCCCGCCTGACCCCGGTCACCGTGGGCGGGGTGGTGGTTGAGAACGCCACCCTCCACAATGCCGACGAGATCGCCCGCAAGGACATCCGGGTCGGCGACACGGTCATCCTCCAGAGGGCCGGGGACGTCATTCCCCAGATTGTCGGGGTGGTGGCCACCGAGCGGCCTGACCCCCCGCCGCCGCCCTTCGAATTCCCCGGGATCTGTCCTTGTCCCCTGGCCACGCCTCTGGTGCGCGAGACCACCGCCTCGGGCGCCGAGACTGTGGTCCGGCGCTGCTCAGGGGAGTTCGCCTGTCCCTTCCAGCGCATCGAGCATCTGCGCCACTTCGTCTCCCGCCGGGCCTACGACATCGAGGGCTTGGGCGAGAAACAGCTGGCCGCCTTCTTCGACCTGGGCTGGGTGCGCGAACCCGCCGACATCTTCCGCCTGGCCCGGAATATCGCCCGGCTGGACGAGCTGCGGACCCTGGACGGCTATGGCGAGACCAGCGTCGCCAACCTTGTCGCGGGCATCGAGGCCCGCCGTGCCATCCCCCTTGACCGCTTCATCTTCGGCCTGGGTATCCGCCATATCGGCGAGACGACGGCCATGGTCCTGGCCCGGGGATACGGCTCGGCGCCGGCCTTCCTCGCCGCCATGGACCGGGTGGCCGAGCGGGACCCTGAGGCCATGGAGGAGCTGGACGCCCTCGACCAGGTGGGCGGCGCCGTCATCGAGGCCGCCGCGGCCTATTTCGGTGAGGCGCACAATCGCCGGATCGTCAGCGAGCTGGCGGCGGAACTGACCATCCGCGACGCCGAGGCGCCCCGCAGCGACACCGCCGTGGCCGGCAAGACGGTGGTCTTCACCGGCGCCCTTGAGCGCATGACCCGCGACGAGGCCAAGGCCCGGGCCGAGGCCCTGGGCGCCAAGGTGGCGGGCTCGGTGTCGAAGAAGACCGACATCGTCGTCGCCGGTCCGGGCGCCGGATCAAAGCTGAAGACGGCGGCCGAGCTTGGCCTTACCGTCCTGACGGAAGCGGAATGGCTGGCCCTGATCGGCGAGCCCGGCGGGGAGGATGCCGAATGAAGGGACAGAGATCGCGGGAGGGCGTGTTCCAGGTCCTGAACTGGCTGGTGTCGGTCGTGCTGGCGGGCTTCCTGATCGGCTTCGGGGGCCTGGTGATCGGCGACCTGCCCAAGGTCTCCAGCCCGGTGACAATCGAACAGTTCATGCCGGCCGGACGGCAGGCCGAACTGGAGGCGGCCAAGCAGCGGGTCGAGACCGAGCGTGCTGTCCTCCTGCCCCGGCTTGAGGCGGCGGGCGAGACGCGGGACCGGGCGACGGAGACCTACACCTCTGCGCGCGAGGCCTTCGACAACTGGGTGAAGACGCGCACCGCCACCGGCGACGGCGGCCAGGACGCCGAACTCGTCGCGCGCACCCGCGAGCTCGACCGGCTGAAGGCCGCACAAGATGCGGCCCGGGCCGAACATGACGCCGCCTCGGACGCCGTCACGGCCCTGGGTGAGCGGGAGGCCGCCGCCGACAAGGCCCTCGAGGCCCTCAGGACCGCCGCCGAGCCCGCCTACAAGCACGCCCGTTTCCTCCAGGACCTCAAGGTCTTCCTTCTGCGCCTGGCCCTGACCCTGCCCCTGCTGGGTATTTCGGCCTGGATGCTCATGCGCCGGCCCCGGGGCGACTACTGGCCCTTCAAGCGCGGCTTCATCCTCTTCTCGGCCTTCGCCTTCTTCGTCGAACTTGTGCCCTATCTGCCGGACTACGGCGGCTATGTCCGGTTCGGGGTTGGCATCCTCCTGACCATCGTGATCGGCCACTTCCTGATCCGATCCATGCGCACCTACCTGGCCAAGCGCGAGGCCGACGAGCAGAAGGCCGAGCCCGAGCGGGTGCAGGCCATCACCTACGACGAGGCC
>JBMOEP010000010.1:0-15600 GCA_049314675.1 Phenylobacterium sp. | reverse complement strand
TGGCGGGCGCGGAGGTCCAGGTCGCGGGCTTCCTGGGTGATGGCTTCGTCCTCCAGACGCAGGCGCTCGGCCTCGGCGGCGGCGATGCGTTTGGCGTCGCGCTCGGCGCTGCGGGCGGCGCGGACGGCCTCCAGCTCGGCGGCGGCAGCGGCCTTGCGGGCCTCAAGATTGGGATCAATGACGTGGGGCTTGGGTTTGAAGCGTTCCAGCATCGCCTTCTTGGCGGCGGCTGCCGTCTCCTGGCGTTCTGCGCGCTCTGCGAATTTTTTCATGCTTTTAGGTTCGAACCTTTGGTCTCAGATTTCCGACTTCGGGGTCCGGTTCCGGGCCGCCGCCAGCTTCCCCGACAGGAAGGGACGCAAGGCCTGCGGGTCTATCGACTTTCTGGAGCGGGCGAGGCGATTCGAACGCCCGACCCCAACCTTGGCAAGGTTGTGCTCTACCCCTGAGCTACGCCCGCGCTCCGTGAGGCCCCTTGCGGGACCCCGATGTTCGGGAGCCGGCTTATGGCAGAGGGCCGGCAGCTTGGCAAGACGGTGTCAGCCCAGGAAGCGGGGGGTCTTGAGCCGGCGCTTGTTCACATGCTCAGTGGGGGCGGGGCCGGTCTCGTCGGGCAGTTCGCCGCGGAAATAGAAGCGTTGCCAGGCCTCCTTGGTGGCCTCGGGGTCGAAGCGCATGATCCGCCGGTTGAACTCGGCCCGGTGCTTTTCCCAGGCGTCATACTGGCCGCGCAGCTCGGGGTTGCGGGACATGGAGCGGATCACCGGCTGGAAGTCGGCCAGCTCGCGGTCCTTCATCAGGGTGATGAAGCAGAAGGGCTCGCCCTTCTCGAACCGCACCCGGCCCGGGCGGGTGAAGATCCAGTTCATGGTGAAGGGGAAGGGCAGCCAGTCGGTCTCGACCAGGCCCGACAGGGGCTGGATGCCGTCCTTCACATGGTTGGGCGGGCCCTGGGCCAGGACCGACCAGCCGGGCGGGGTGCGGAAGAGATAGCCCGGGTGCATGGTCACCACGCCCGAGGAGAAGTGGCTCATGACAAAGCGGTGGAACTCAGGGTGGGGCCGGTCGGGGGTGAGGGTGATGTCCGCCTGCATGACCCCGCCGTTCCACTCGGCGGTGAAGCTCATGGGGCAGAGGATCTCCCAACCCGTCGTGTTGGCCATGGAAAGGGGCAGGCAGCGATAGGGGTGCCGGGAGGCGAAATTGTCCATCCAGGCGCGCTGGGGCCGGCCGGGCACGATCTCTGGCGGGCGATCGGCGGTGGGATAGCACTCAAGCTCCATGGCGGGCTCCCGGTCCTTGTGGTTTCCACCCCTTCCATTAGCGAGGGCCCGCGCGCAGCGTCCACCGCTTTTCCAGCGGGCAGGGGAAGGGTAAGGAGCCCCATGCTCGACCGCGCCGGCCTTCTTGCCCTCTTCGACCAGTTGGGGATGGCGCACACCACCCTGGACCATCCGGCGGTGTTCCGGGTGGGCGAGGGTGGGGCGATCAAGGCGAGGATCCCCGGCGCCCACACCAAGAACCTGTTCCTGAAGGACGCCCGGGGCGACCTCTGGCTGGTCTGCGCCAAGGACGACACGGCCATCGACCTGAAGCGGCTGCACGGGGTGATCGGCTCGGCCCGCCTGTCCTTCGGCCCGGCGGAGCTGATGGCCGAGACCCTGGGGGTGACGCCGGGCTCGGTGACCCTGTTCGCCCTCGCCAACGACCCCCTTCACCGGGTGCGGCTGGTCCTGGACCTGGCCCTTGCCGAGGCGGAAGAGGTCAGCTTCCATCCGCTCGAGAACACCGCCACCACCACGGTGGACCAGGACGGGCTGAGGACCTTCCTCGACCACCTGGGCCGCGAGCCTCTGGTGGTGGATTTCCCACGCCTGGCCCTTTGTTCGCTTCCGGCGCGTTGAAGCCGAAGCCCGGAAGGTCCATCTTGCAGCCTCAAGTCCAGCATGGAGACCCCCATGGCGCTGATCGGTGAGAACTCAGGCCCCCCGGCGGGCGCGACGCCCCCAGGGCTGATCAAGGACGGGACGGACGCCGGCTTCATGGCCGACGTGATCGAGGCCTCGCGGGAGACGCCGGTCATCGTCGACTTCTGGGCGCCCTGGTGCGGCCCCTGCAAGCAGTTGGGCCCGGCCATCGAGCGCGCCGTCACCGCCGCCCGGGGCAAGGTGAAGCTGGTGAAGATCGATATCGACCAGCATCCCCAGTTCGCTGGCCAGCTGCGCGTCCAGTCCATTCCCGCCGTCTTCGCCTTCGTGGACGGCCGGCCCGTGGACGGTTTCACGGGCGCCCTGCCGGAGAGCCAGATCAAGGCCTTCGTCGAACGCCTGGCCGCCCAGGCCCCCGCCGACGCCGGCGACGAGCTGATCACCGTTGGCCGCGAGGCCCTCGAGGCCGGCGACCTCAACACCGCGGCCCAGGCCTTTGCCCGGGCGCTGCAGGCCGACCCCCAGGATGTCCGCGCCCTGGGCGGCATGGCCCGGGTCTATCTCGACGGGGGCGACCTGGAGCGTGCCGCCGAGATCGTCGCCATGGCGCCGGAGGGTGCCAAGGACCCTGGGCTGGAAAGCGTCCGCGCCGCCCTGGCCCTGGCAGAGGCTGCCCCTGCCGAGACCGCCGTCTTCGAGGCCCGCCTCGCCACCGATCCCGCCGACCACGAGGCCCGCTTCGAGCTGGCCCGGGCCCTGGGGGGCACCGGCCGGCTGGAGGCCGCCGCCGATCACCTCCTGCAGATCATCGCCGCCGACCGCGACTGGAACGCGGGCGCGGCCCGTGCCCAGCTCCTGACCGTCTTCGAGGCCGCGGGCGGGGCCTCCGACCTGGCGCGCCAGGGGCGGCGGCGCCTGTCCGCCATCCTGTTCTCCTAGCCATGGCGCGCCGGGCCCTTCCCATCGACCTGCCGAAGACCCTGCCGGTATTCCCGCTGGACGGGGCCCTGCTGCTGCCGGGCGCGGAGCTGCCCCTGCGCATCTTCGAGCCGCGCTACCTGAACATGCTGGACGACGTCATGGGCGAGGCCCGGATGATCGGCATGATCCAGACGTCCGGGGGCGGCCCGGCCCGGCCCGGCCTGGCCCGCATCGGCTGCGCCGGCCGGGTGACCCGTTTCCGGGAGGGCACAGAGGGCGACTACCTGATCACCCTGACCGGGGTCTGCCGGTTCCGGATCGCCGAGGAGCTGGCCCGGCCAACCCCCTACCGCCAGGTGCGAGCCGATTTCGGCCCCTTCTCCGAGGACCTTACCCCCGGGCGCCGGACCGGCGGCGAACGCACGCGCCTGGCCAGGGCCCTGAAGACCTATCTCAACCGGCGCGAGATGGACGTGGACGACCAGGCCCTGGACGCCGCCCCGCTTGACGACCTGGTGGCGGGACTGGCCATGAACCTGCCCTTCTCCCCCGCCGAGAAGCAGGCCCTGCTGGAGGCGCCCGACCGGTCCGACCGACAGGACGTCCTGACCGCCCTCCTGGAGATCGATTCCCTGTCGGACGACGACGGCCCGCCGGTAACCCTGCAATAGGACCTGACATGACCGATTCCTCGCTGGACGCGCCGCTTCCGCCCCTCGACGCCGGGCTCGACTCCCGCCTTCTGGAGATCCTGGTCTGCCCGGTGACCCACGGGCCCCTGGAGTATGACCGGGCCGCCGGCGAGTTGATCAGCCGCAAGGCCAGCCTGGCCTATCCGGTCCGGGATGGCGTTCCGATCATGCTGCCCGAGGAAGCCCGGGAGCTCTGAGGGCCCGTCAGGGCGCCTCGCCGCGCAGCAGACGGGGCAGGTCGCCGACAGCGCCCCCAGCTTCCTGCATGAAAAAGCGGCGGGCGGGGCCGATCCGGTTGACCACCGACAGGCCTGCGCCGCGGACCGCCCTCAGCAGGGGATTGTCGTTGGAGAAGAGGCGCACGAAGGCGTCCGCCGCCACGGCCAGTCCGATATTGTCGACGCTGCGCCAGCGGGCGTAGCGGTCGAGCACGACCTCCGAACCGAGGTCCTCGCCCAGGCGCGCGGCCTCAGCCAGCACCTGGGCCAGGGCGGCGGCGTCCTTCAGGCCCAGGTTCAGGCCCTGGCCGGCGACCGGGTGAACCCCGTGGGCAGCATCGCCGAGGAGGGCGGCCCGGGGGGCGGTGATCCGCTCGGG
Organism: Phenylobacterium sp.; assembly: GCA_049314675.1. Lineage (GTDB taxonomy): Bacteria > Pseudomonadota > Alphaproteobacteria > Caulobacterales > Caulobacteraceae > Phenylobacterium. The sequence continues at coordinate 11,462 of JBMOEP010000010.1, read as the reverse complement.
CAGGTGCAGGGACAGGGGATAGGTGAAGACCGGCCCGTCCAGGCGGGCGCCGCCGAGGAGGTCGCCGAACCGGCGCTGGAGGTGGGCGTGGAACACCTCCGCCTGCGCCGACTGCAGGGCCTCGGCCCGGGCGGGGGACTCGGTCCAGACCAGGCTCGCCCTCTGGTCGGTCAGGGGCAGGATGGCGAAGGGCCCCGAGGGCAGGAAGTATTCATGGGCCACGCCTCCATGCGGCCGATCGAGGCGAACCGTCGCGACGACCCCGGCCTGTCGATAGGTCCAGCCCGTACTGCGGATCCCCGCCCCGGCGGCCACGGCGGAGGCCCGGCCCTCTGCGCCGACGACAAGAGGGGCGGCCAGGACCCGGCCGTCCTCCAGGCGCACAGTGGCCGCACCCGGGCTGAAATCGACCCCGATCACGCGGGCCGGTGCCAGCACCTCTATGCCTTCCCGCCGCACCGCAGCGGCCAGGGCCGCGCGGATCCGCCGGTTCTCGATCATGTAGCCCAGGGCCTCGCCCTCTGACCGGTCAGCGATCTCTGCGGCGTCGAAGCGGAGGAAGGCCGAGCCTGGCTGACCCGCCGAGGCGCCAGGCGTCCGGCCATCCGTGACAAGGATCTCGCCGATCCGCTCGGCGTGTGGCTCGAGGTCGCTGGCGAGGCCAAGGGCCCTCCACTGGCGGAAGCTGGAATAGGCGATGGCCGAGGCCCGGCCATCGTAGTCCGGCGCCACCCGGGCCTCGAAGGGCTGGGCATCCACCAGGAGGGGCTTCAGGCCGCCCCGGGCCAGGCCCAGGGCGAGGGTCGCGCCGGCCATGCCGGCCCCGGAGATGATCACGTCGGCGTCCATGCCGCGATATGCCGCCGCCGGGGCCCTGGCGTCCAGTCCCCTCGCGGGCCTTGCCCAGAGCTGTGCAGAGATTGGGCTCTGCGGGGATTCATGGACGATGAAGTCCATTCCTGTGTTGTGCCCCGCCACAGTGCAGCCCAAGGTGGGAGCGAGGGAGACGGGAAGCTCCCGGTTACAGTGGAAGTGGGGGAAGCGATGGGCTGCAGGCGTCTGTGGCGACCCGGAGGTCGTGTTGCGATCCGGATGGCGTCCGGAGGGTGTCTCTGATGCCCCGGCGCATGGGGCAGGTCGACGAGTCCAAGGGGCTCGCCATCCTGGAAGCGGCGCGCGAGGCTCTTGCCGAACGCGGCATGGGGGCCTCGATCGAGGACATCGCCCGACGGGCGAAGGTGTCCAAGCAGACGGTCTACAACCGGTTCGGCTCGAAGGCCGAGCTGGTCAGGGTGCTGATCGAGCGCCGGGTGGACCAGATTACCGCCCACCTGGACAGCCCCGGGGCGGGTGCCGGCCCGGAGGAGGCCCTGGCGGGCTATGCCCGGGTGGTGCTGGAAAGCATCGCCACGCCTTCGTCCATTTCCATCCTGCGGATCCATATCCAAAGTGCGGCAGAGCTGCCCGACCTGGCCCGGACCTTCTTTGAGTCCGGGACCCGGACCTCCCGGGCCCGACTGGCCGCCTTCCTCGACGGGGAGACACGGGCCGGGCGACTGCGGATCGACGACTGCGCCCTGGCGGCAGAGTTCTTCGCCGGCATGGTGATCGGCTCGCACCAGACCGGTCGGCTCCTGGGGGTGGACTCCGACTTGAACGCGCCGACGATCGACCGGATCGCCCGGGAGGCGGCCAGCCGTTTCGTCCGCGCCTACGGCCCCTGAGAGGGGCGGAGCCTCAGCCCGCCTCGGCGTCGTCGGGCAGGCCCATCATGTGGAACCCGGCGTCCACATGGACGACTTCACCGGTGGTGGACCGGCCAAGGTCAGACAGAAGCCAAAGGGCCGCGCCGGCGACGCCTTCCATGCTGGTGTCCTCCTTGAGGGCGGACAGGGCCCGGCCCTGGGCCAGCATGGACCGGCCGCCGGAAATGCCCGCCAGGGACAGGGTACGCATGGCGCCGGCGGAAATGGCGTTGGCCCGGATGCCCTGGGGCCCAAGGTCCCGGGCGATGTAGCGGGTAGCCGCCTCAAGGGCGGCCTTGGCCACACCCATGGTGTTGTAGTTGGGGATGGCGCGCTCGGAGCCCAGGTAGGTCAGGGTGATCAGAGACCCCCCGTCCGGCATCATGTGACTGGCCCGGCGGGCACAGTCGACGAAGCTGTAGGCCGAGATGTCCATGGCCGTGCGGAACCCCTCCCGGGTGGCGTTCTCGACGAAGGAGCCCTTGATCTGGTCCCGGGGGGCGAAGGCCAGGGCGTGGACGAAGAAGTCGATCTTGCCAAAGGCCGACTCCACCGCAGCGAAGCCGGCGTCCATGCTGGCGTCGTCGGTGACGTCCACGGCCTCGATCACCCGGGCACCGACGCCTTCGGCCAGGGGCCGTACCCGGCGCTCCATGCCCGGCAGGTGGAAGAAGGCCATCTCTGCGCCCTGGGCGGCCAGTTGGCTGGCAATGCCCCAGGCGATGGACTGGTGGTTGGCCACCCCGGTGATGATCCCGCGCTTGCCCTTCATGAGCTCGCCCACGGGCATGTTGTAGTCGTCGGCCACTTCGCGTCTCCCGAGTTGTGCTGGGCGGGACGTGCTCGCCCCGTCAGATTCTGGACATGACCAGGCTGCCGTTGGTACCCCCGAACCCGAAGCTGTTGGACATGACCGTCTCCACCTGGCGGTCCTCGCGGTGCCGCAGGATGGGCAGGCCCTCGAAGGCCGGGTCCAGGGTCTCGATATGGGCACTCTCGGCCAGGAAGCCGGAGTTGAGCATGATCAGGGAATAGATGGCCTCCTGGGCACCGGCGGCCCCGAGGCTATGCCCGGTCAGGGACTTGGTGGAGGAAATGGCGGGCGCCTGGTCCGCGAACACCTCCCGGACCGCCTCCATCTCCTTGATGTCGCCCACCGGGGTCGAGGTGCCGTGTGGGTTCAGGTAGTCGACCCTGCGGCCCCCAGCCCTGGACAGGGCCAGGCGCATGCACCGCACCGCGCCCTCGCCCGAGGGGGCGACCATGTCGAAGCCGTCGGAATTGGCGGCGTAGCCGACGATCTCGCCGTAGATTTTCGCGCCCCGCGCCCGGGCGCGCTCGAGGTCCTCCAGGACCAGAATGCCGGCGCCGCCGGCGATGACGAACCCATCACGGGCCACGTCATAGGCCCGGCTGGCCACGGCCGGGCGGTCGTTGAAGTTCGAGCTCATGGCGCCCATGGCGTCGAACAGGACCGAGAGGGTCCAGTGCAGTTCCTCGGAGCCGCCGGCGAAGACCACGTCCTGGTTGCCCATGGCGATCTGCTCGTAGGCCGCGCCGATGCAGTGGGTCGAGGTCGCGCAGGCTGACGAGATTGAATAGTTGAGCCCCCGGATCTTGAACCAGGTCGACAGGACGGCGGAGACACCCGAGCTCATGGCCTTGGGTACGGCGAAGGGGCCGACGCGCTTGGGGCCCTTTTCGCGGGCGATGGCCGCCGACTCGATGATCGCCTTGGTCGAGGGCCCGCCCGAGCCGACGATGAGGCCGGTCATCTCGTGGGAGACCTCGGCCTCGGTCAGGCCGGAATCGGCAATGGCCTGCTCCATGGCGATGTGGCCGAAGGCCGTGCCCTGGGCGAGGAAGCGGGCGGCGCGGCGGTCGACGGCAGCCTCCCAGTCGATGTCGGGCGCAGCGTGCACCTGGCAGCGGAAGCCGAGCTCGGTGTATTCGGGCGCCGCGATGATCCCTGACCGTGCGTCGCGGAGCGAAGTCCGGACGTCATCCAGGGTGTTTCCGATGGATGAGACGATGCCCATGCCCGTGACGACAACGCGCCTCATGTGCTGTTCTCCCGATACGCCGGTGTCAGACCAGATCCTTGGGGTCGTACAGGCCGACCCTCAGATCCTTGGCCTCGTAGATGACCTTGCCGTCCGCCTCCATGACGCCGTCGCCGATGCCCAGCACCAGGCGGCGCATGATCACCCGCTTCAGGTCGATGCGGTAGACGACCTTCTTTACCTTCGGCGTGACCTGGCCGGTGAAGCGGACCTCGCCGACGCCCAGGGCGCGGCCCTTTCCAGGTGCACCGGACCATCCGAGGAAATAGCCCACCAGCTGCCACATGGCGTCGAGGCCGAGGCAGCCAGGCATGACCGGGTCATTTATGAAGTGGCAGCCGAAGAACCAAAGGTCCGGCTGGATGTCGAGCTCTGCGATGACCTGGCCCTTGTCATAGGCCCCGCCGGTGTCCGTGATCCGGGTGATGCGGTCGAACATCAGCATGGGTGGGATCGGAAGCTGGGCGTTGCCCGGCCCGAACATCTCGCCCCGGCCACAGGCCAGGAGCTCTTCTCGGGAATAGTGGTCCTTGGCCTTGGCGCCGGGGATCATGTTTCGACCTTCCGCGGGTCACTGGAACGAAGCCGGCCGGCGACATGCGTCGGGCGGGGACAACCCGGTCTATCAGACGCTGATGGGGCGCTCAACGGGCGGTCGGGGGCGTGAGACACTGGGCCCGGTCGTCGGTACCCCACAGGCCCGAAGCCTGGACCCAGCCGGAGACGCCGTCCGCCTTGATCCGGCACCAGCCCGACTCGCAACTCTGCAGGGCGGCCAGGGACCTGGGCTGGAGGAGGGCCAGGGTCCGTGCGTCCGCATTGGGCGAGGATAAAACAGGGTCTGCAGCCCCGGTCGTGCGCATGACGTTTCTGCGGCCGTCGGTGGTGCGCATGTGGACCCAGGCGACCCCGCCGTCCGGATCACAGATTCGGCGCCATTCGGATGACTCGGCGATCACCTGGACCGGTAGTCCGCGCACCTTGTAGACCCACAGGGTGCGGTAGTCGTCGCCGGGTCCGGCCCGGGCGTTGACCGATCCGAACTTCAGGGTGACATAGCGCGGCACCGGCAGGCCCGAAGGCGTCGGCCGGGCGTCGGCAAGGGCGGCGGACGCAAGCGCGCAGGCTGCCGCCGACAGGATCAGGGCAAGGACGCCGCGTCTGCGCCCGGAAGGCTCGCCTTGGCCGTTCATGCCCTCTTTGCTAGAGGTTCAGAGACGAAGGCGCCAGAGCGTGGTTTCGTCGGACGCTGAAATTCAGGACCCCACCTCTGATGCCGACGACCAAGCCGAAAGTGATCGTGACCCGCCGGCTGCCAGACGCCGTAGAGACGCGCCTGCGGGAACTGTTCGACACAGAGCTGAACCTGTCGGACGCGCCCATGAGCCGGGAGGCCCTGATCGAAGCGGTCGGGCGGTGCGATGTGCTGGCCCCGACCATCACCGACCGGATCGACGCCGGTGTCCTGGAGCAGGCGGGAGATCGGCTCAAGCTGATCGCCAGCTTCGGTGCGGGCGTGGACCACATCGACGTTGTGGCGGCCGCGGCCCGCGGCATCACCGTGACCAACACGCCCGGCGTCCTGACGGAGGATACTGCCGACCTAACCCTCGCCCTGATGATGACCGTCTCCCGCCGGATCGTGGAGGGTGCCCGGTCGATCGAGGCCGGTGAGTTCAAGGGCTGGGCCCCGACCTGGATGATGGGCCGGAGGCTGTCCGGAAAGCGACTTGGGATCATCGGCATGGGCCGGATCGGCCAGGCGGTGGCCCGCCGGGCCCGCGCCTTCGGCATGCAGATCCACTACCACAACCGTACGCAGGTCAGCCCTCGGATTGCCGAGGATCTTGAGGCCACCTATTGGGAAAGCCTGGACCAGATGCTCGCCCGGATGGACATCATCTCGGTCAATTGCCCGCATACGCCGGCCACCTACCACCTGCTCTCCGCGCGACGGCTGAAGCTCATGCCTGTCCACGCCATCCTGGTGAACACCGCCCGGGGCGAGATCATCGACGAGTCCGCCCTGGCCGACCTCCTGGCGAGCGGCGGTATCGCCGGCGCGGGACTGGACGTCTTCGAGTTCGAGCCCGAGGTGAATCCCCGCCTGCTCGGCCTGCCGAATGCGGTCCTCCTGCCCCACCTGGGCTCCGCCACCGTTGAGGCGCGTACCGAGATGGGCGAGAAGGTAATCATCAACATCCGCACCTGGATGGATGGTCACCGCCCTCCGGACCGGGTCCTGCCCTCAATGCTCTGACGCCACGCCGGGTTACAGACAAAAGCACCGGAGCCCCTCTTGGCCGCACCAGACGCCCCCTCGCCCACACCTCGGCGCTCCCTGCTGGACCTCGTCGAGCGCATCGGGAACCGACTGCCGGATCCGGTGATGATCTTCGTCTGGCTGATCGCCGGCCTCATCGTCCTTTCGGGTGTCGGGGCGGTCCTCGGCTGGAGCGCCTCCCTGCCCTTCCGCGGCGAGACCCCCCCGGCCTGGGGCGTGGTGGAGGGCGGACGGCTGGTGTTTCGGGCCGAGAGCCTCCTGTCAGAGGACAACCTGGAGCGGCTGTTCACCGAGACGGCCAAGACCCTGACGGGGTTCGCCCCTCTCGGCGTGGTCCTGACGGTGATGTACGGTGCCGCCGTCGCCGAACGCTCGGGCTTCTTCAGCGCCCTGATCCGGGCCAGCCTACGGAGCACGGACCGGCGGTGGCTGACCCCGTTGGTGGCCTTGATCGGCATGGTTTCGCACCACGCCTCGGACGCCGCCTACCTGGTCTTCATCCCCTTGGCCGCCCTGCTCTACGCCGCCGTCGGACGCCACCCCCTGGCCGGCCTCGCGGCGGCCTTCGCGGCCGTCTCCGGAGGCTATGCGGGCAACATCACGCCAGGCCAGATCGATATCGTCCTGTTCAGCTTCACCCAGGAGGCGGCGCGCATCATCGATCCGTCCTGGACACTCAACCCCTTGGGGAACTGGTGGTTCATCCTCGCCGTCGTGGGGGTCTTCACGCCGCTCATCTGGTTTGTCACCGACCGGATCATCGAGCCTCGACTCGGACCGTGGCGAGGCGAGCCGGACGCCGACCTCACCGCGGAGCTGGCCCGGTCGGCGCCCAGTGAGGCCGAGAGGCGGGGCCTGCGCCGGGCGGGGCTTGCCGCCCTTGCCGTGGCGGCGGGCTTTGCAGCCCTCGCCCTCTGGCCGGGCTTCACGCCGCTTATCGACGAGGCCAAGACCGGACCCGCGGCGCTCCAGCCCTTCTACACCGCCCTGATCGCGGGATTCCTGGTGCTCTTCCTCGGGACGGGCGTGGCCTTCGGGACCGCGACCGGGCTCATCCGGTCGCACCGGGAGGTCTTCGCCATGATGACCGACGGGATCCGGGCCATGGCCCCCTATCTCGTCTTCGCCTTCTTCGCCGCCCACTTCGTGGCCATGTTCAACTGGTCGCGACTGGGGCCCATCGCCGCCATCAACGGGGCGCACGTCCTTGAAACCCTGGACCTGCCGACGCCCGCCCTGCTCCTCGGGGTCCTGGGCTTCTCCTCCGTCCTCGACCTCTTCATCGGCTCGGCCACAGCCAAGTGGAGCGCCCTCGCCCCCGTGGTGGTGCCCATGTTCATGCTGCTGGGCATAAGCCCGGAGATGACCACGGCGGCCTACAGGATGGGGGACAGCTTCACCAACATCATGACGCCCCTGATGTCCTATTTTCCGCTGATCCTGGGGTTCTGCCGTCGCTGGGACGCCTCCATTGGCGTGGGCTCGCTCCTGGCGCTCATGCTGCCCTACGCCCTGACCTTCATGGTGGCTGGCGCTCTGATGACGGGACTCTGGGTGGTCTTCGACTGGCCCCTCGGGCCCGGTGCCCAGGTCCGCTACGCCCCGCCGGCCTGATCGCCGGCGCAGGCAGGGCACTGCGGATCCGGCGCCACCCGAAGGGTCCGGGTCACGGCGGACAGGGCGTCATAGACCAGCAGCCGTCCCGTGAGGGACTCCCCCGCCCCGGTGATCAGCTTGATCGCCTCCAGGGCCATCATCGACCCGACCACGCCCGCGAGGGCGCCAATCACGCCCACCGCCTGGCAGGTCTCGGCGTCAGGTGGGATCTCGGGGACGAGGCAGCGGTAGCAGGGCCGGCCCGGGAAGATACCGACCTGGCCCGTCCATCGACCGATGGCCCCGGAGACCAGGGGAACGCCCCTCGCGACGCAGGCGTCGCTCACCGTCAGGCGTGTGGCGAAATCGTCGGTGCCGTCCAGGACCAGGTCAAAGCCCCCGATCAGGGCCTGGGCATTGTCCGGCCCGACGGCGAGCTGCAGGGCCTGGGTCTCCACGTTCGGATTGAGGTCGGTGAGCCTGCGAAGCCCGGCGTCCACCTTGGAGCGCCCTCGGTCAGAGGATGTGAAGAGCACCTGGCGCTGCAGGTTGGATAACTCGACGCGGTCGGGGTCGACAATCACCAGGCCGCCAACCCCTGCCGCGGCCAGGTAGAGGCTGGCGGGCGCACCCAGGCCGCCCATGCCGATCATCAGGATCCGGGCGGCTTTCAGCTTCTGTTGGCCCGGCCCGCCGATCTCGCGCAGAACCAGTTGACGCGCATAGCGTTCGACTTCGTCGTCGCTGAAGGGCGGCGGGCCGTTCACCAGGCTCCCGTCCGTGGACGCCGGGCCTCGTGGAGGGCCGCTTCCAGGGTGCGCATGAGTTCAAGTCGGGCCTTCGGGCCAAGGGCCCGGCCCACCGGGGCCTCGCGCCCGGAAACGGCCAGCCTCAGGTCCACGAGGCGTTCGTCCTCCTCGCGCGAGGTGAGGCGGGTGAAGGCGGTAGGGCTCTCCCAGACCAGCGAGGTTCGGCGCGGGGTTTCCTCGATAAGCTGCACTCGGTTTTGCGTCACCACGAGGCGTTCGATCCGCCGCCCGGAGGCGAAGCTGACGGCGAAGGCGACCACCAAGGCCAGGACATCTAGCCCGAGGAAAATGGGCACCAGGCTTGCGCCCATGGCGAGGAAGACGGCGGCGGCGGTGCAGTTGAGGGCCGTGACGATGCTGATGAGAATGATGAAGCCCCGGTCGGAGAGGGACCGGTGGGGCCGAATCTCGACATTCAGGAACTCAGGATCGGTCATCACGTAACGACCTACCGCGCCTCGGCACCACAGGAAAGCCCTTCAGCTGCCGTACCGCCGGCGGTTGAGGTCTAGGCGCACCCGCTTCAGCAGGGGAAGGGCCCCGGCGAGGTCCGGTTCGGGAAAGGCCGCGAGGAAGGTCTCGAGGAGGGGGTCGAGGGCAGCGACTGCGTCGTTGCGCGCCCGCAGGCCGTCTGGCGTCAGGGAGACGATCTTGCCGCGCCCGTCCCGGGGATCCGCCGACAGGACGACGAGGCCCCGGGCCTCCAACCGCTTGAGCATAGCGGTGATGGCACCCTTCGTGACCTGGAGCGCCTGGGCCAGGCGCACGGGCGAATCCGACCCGCCCTTGCCAAGAAGATGGTTCAGCAGGCTGAACGACGCCATTGAGATTCCGTCCGGCAGGGCGCGTGCCATCTCGGCGCCGACCAGCTGATCGATGACGGCGATCTCGACGAAGAAATCAAAGGCGACGGGATGCCGGGAGGGCGTGGTCATCCAAACGGGCTCTGTGGCGCCACCAACAGGGCGCGGGCAGGCTGTTAGCCGGATTGTGGCGATACGGCAACTTGGAAGGGCCTCAGCCCTCCCGGTGGCGGTCGAGGTCCTCCCGGACGCTGCGGAGCGCCGGATGGACCCTGCGGATGGCTTCAAGGTCCATCCGGGCCTCGAATTCCGCCACCAGGGGCGCCATGCCCGCCAAGGCCGCCTCGCGCGCGGCCAGGCCCTCGGGGGTCAGTCGGACCTTCTTTCCCCGGCCATCCCTTGGGTCAGGCTCAAGGGTCACGAGACCCTCGGCGGTGAGCTTGTGCAAGACCCCGGTGATCGCGCCACGGGTGACCTGAAGGGCCCGGGCCAGGGCGCCGGGAGAGGCTGTTTCCTGTCCGGTCCGCACCATGTGGTTGATCAGGCCGAAGCCGGCCATGGAGAGGCCGGGTGGCAGGCGGCGCTCCATGAGGGTGCGCACCAACTGTTCGATGATCGATATGTCGGTGAAGAAGGCGATCAGGTCAGGGTCCCGGGGTGTCATGCCCAACTGCGCATCACGAGAGGATCAGGTCGTCAAGCTTCCTGCGCGGCGAGGGACCGGAGGCCTTCCGGACCGCACCCATCCTGACCAGCATCTGAACAGGCGCATCCGGCCGGGCACCAAGCAGCGCCTGGACCTGGCGGTAGGGACCGGACATCTCGGCGAACTCCTGCAGGGCCATGCTCCAGGGATGCAGGACGAGGCCATTGGCGGAGGCGGCCAGCTGGGCGCGGGCATAGGCGCGACCCGCGGCGAGCTGGGCCGAGCGATCGGCCGTCTCGCTGCGGATCCAGAAGAAGCCGGGCGTCGCGTCGATCATCTCACGGTACATGTCCACGCCGCTCCGGCTGGCCATGGAGGTCGGGTCCGACAGGGCCTCCCGGGTCATCACGCCCGCGCGCGCCAGCACCTCCATCATGCCCCCGGAGAGGTCGATGCCGTCGGGATTACGCGCCACCTCGGCCTTGCCGATGCGCATCAGGCGGACCGACTCCAGGTGGGTCCTGGGCGTTCCGGACTCGATTTCCCAGGCCTTCCAGCAAATGGCCGCCAGCGGGTCCCGGAGTCCGGGATCCCGGGTCTCCCCGGCAACAAGGCCGGGCCCGGCTGCGGCGGCGAGGACTTCCCGGACGGCGGCGTCAGAGGGGCGCTCGGGAAGGAAGGGGGCCTTTTCCGTGCGTCGGCGAACGATCTGGTCGAAGAGGGGCCCTGCCTTCGCAGCGGGATCCGGCCTCAGCACCACGCGGGCGAAGGGCCGGTCGCCGAGCCTGGGGCCGGAACCGGGAATTCCCTGGGGCCAGGCCTGGATGTCGGCGACGAGCCCGAGGCGGGGGGCAGACAAGGCGATCAGCTCGAGGAAGGCGCCACAGCCCACCACGATCTGGCGGTTGAACGGATCCGTCTCGGGCAGGAGGCGAGTCGGGTCCACGTAGAGGGACATGGCGTCAGCACCCTCCAGCCGCACGAGCCAGGGCTGGCGGTTGTGAGGGTTGGGGGCCAGCAGGCCATGGGCCAGGACGAAGCGGCGGGGATCGGACTCGCCCTGGCCGGGTTGGCGCCAGGCGGCATAGGGATCAGGCGTTTCGGCGGGGCCGGAGCAGCCCGCAGACGCGAGGACAGGGGCGGCGGCCAGAAGTTGGAAGATGTGGCGTCGGGTGGGCATGGGTCAGCGCTCCTGCTTAGGTCTAAATTAGATAGCTTAGGCCTAAGCGAATGACAAGCCCTTGCCGTTCCCGCTGGGTCCGGGGATGATCTGTGATGCCGAAAGCCCCTGCAAAGCGACGCGCAGCGCCCCGGAAGTCCCCCGCTGAACGTGCCCGGATCGAGGCCCTGTTCGAGCGGTTCGAGGCGGCGGAGAGCGATCCTCGCACCGAGCTGGACCATTCCAGCCCCTACACCCTGCTCGCGGCAGTCGCCCTTTCGGCCCAGGCCACAGACGTGTCGGTAAACAAGGCGACGACCCGTCTGTTCGCCGTCGCCGACACGCCAGGGAAGATGC
>JBMOEP010000009.1:0-16768 GCA_049314675.1 Phenylobacterium sp. | reverse complement strand
GATGGAGTCGGACAGGATGACCTGAAACTCGTCGTCGCCCTCGGCGCTCCAGTGATCGTATTCCTGGCGACCGATAAGGTAACGGGCCTTGGGGAAGGTCGGGACCCAACGATCGCCCTCGCGCATCGTGTTCCAGCCGACATGGTCCACATGCAGGTGGGTGCAGACCACGGCGTCGACGCTGTCCCGGGCCCAGCCGGTCGCTTCGAAGGCCTGGAGGAAGCCGGTGGACAGGGACTGGCCTCCGACCAGGCGGCGGGGCCGGTCATTGCCGATGCAGGTGTCCACAACCAGGCGAAGGCCGGGCGCCTCGACGAGCAGGGCGTGGATGGAGAGGCGCAGGTGGCCCTCTGGCGTCACGTAGTGTGGCGCAAGCCAGGGGATGGCCGCCAGGGCCTCGGGAGTGGCCTCCTTCAGGAAGGCTCGCTTCGGGTTGTAGGGAACCGGTATCTCCATCTCGACGACACGGGTCACCGTTACGTCGCCAATCCGCCAGCTGAGCATGTCCGCCCTCCCCGTCTTCGACCGCGACTAGCGCAGGCCCGCGTTGATCTGGTCGAGCGCCAACTGTCCCGGCACCAGCTCGGCGTCAGACAGGCTGTTCAGCGGACGGTCGGTGGTGCCCAGGGCACCGTGCAGGTCGCCAGGCTCCGGGTTGACGTACAAGAGGCCGGTCACGATCTCCCCCGCGGCCTGGCGCTCGGCCAGGTAGGACAGGGCCGCGATGCGGTCGGTGGGATCGTAATGCTCGGACAACTTGTGCAGGGACAGGACCGAACCGTCGTGCTGGGTCACCGAGATGGTCGTGCCGGGCTCGTAGTCGACCTCGATGGGCTTGCGGTCAGAAATCACGTCGAGCCGGTTCACGGCCTCGTTGTGCTCGCGGACATAGTCGTAGCTCTTGGTCGAGCCCGCGTGGTTGTTGAACTGGACGCAGGGGCTGAGGGTGTCGATGAAGGCCGGGCCGGGATGGCGGATGGCGGCCTTGATCAGGGGCACCAGCTGGGCCTTGTCACCCGAGAAGGACCGGCCCACGAAGGTCGCACCCAGCTGCAGGGCGAGACTGACCATGTCGATGGCGGAGTCATGATTGACCACGCCGCGCTTGGACTTGGACCCACGGTCTGAGGTGGCCGAGAACTGGCCCTTGGTTAGTCCGTACACGCCGTTGTTCTCGACGATGTAGGTCATGTTCACGCCGCGCCGGATGGCGTGGGCAAACTGGCCCAGGCCGATGGAGGCGGAGTCGCCGTCTCCGGAGACGCCCAGGTAGACCAGCTCGCGATTGGCCAGGTTGGCACCGGTCAGGACCGAGGGCATCCGGCCATGGACGGTGTTGAATCCATGCGAATTGCCCAGGAAATAGTCTGGCGTCTTGGAGGAGCAGCCGATCCCCGACAGCTTGGCCACCCGGTGGGGAGGCAGGTCGAGCTCGTAGGCCGCCTGGATGATGGCCGACGAAATGGAATCGTGGCCGCAACCGGCGCAGAGGGTCGAGACCGATCCCTCATAGTCCCGGCGCAGGAAGCCGAGGGCGTTGGGCGCCAGGGCCGGGTGATGCAGCTTGGGCTTGGCGATGTAGGTCATTCGGCGGCCTCCCGGAGCGGGCGCGAGCCCGGCGGCTGGGTTGCATCCATCAGGCTGGAGATGGAGGCGACGATGAAGCGGGCGGTGATCGGCGTGCCGTCATAATGCAGGATCGGGATCAGCCGGTAGGGATCGCCCCCGTTCTCCGCCATCAGCAGGGTCCGCAGCTGGGCGTCGCGGTTCTGCTCGATCACGAAGATGCGGTCGTGCGAGGCGAGGAAGTCGTCCACCTCCGAGGCGAAGGGGAACCCGCGGACTCGAAGGGCGTCCAGCCGGCGGCCCTGGCTCTCGAACAGGCCGAGAGCCTCGTGCATGGCTGGGCCGGTGGAACCGTAATAGATCACTCCGTCCCGGGTAGGGGCGCTGGCAGGGTGCAGCTCGGGGGCCGGGATCAGGGACTTGGCGGTCTCGAACTTGCGCAGCAGGCGCTGGACGTTGTCCACATAGACCGACCCCTCCTCGGAGTACCGGGCATACGGATTGCGGGAGGTGCCACGGGTGAAATAGCCGCCCTTGGTCGGATGGACGCCAGGATAGGTCCGGTAGGGAATCCCGTCGCCATCCACGTCGAGGTAGCGGCCGAAGTCCCGGCCCGCCTCAAGCTCGTCATGGGTCATGACCTTGCCGCGATCCATCCGGCGCGTGTCATCCCAGCTGAAGGGCTCGGTCAGCCATTCGTTCATGCCCATGTCGAGGTCGAGCATGACGAAGACGGTGGTCTGCAAGCGGTCCGCCAGGTCGAAGGCCAGGGCACCGAAGGTGAAACACTCGCCCGGGTCCATCGGCAGCAACATGGGGTGCTTGGTATCCCCATGGCTGGCATAGGCGGCCCCGATCAGGTCCGACTGCTGGGTGCGGGTCGGCATGCCCGTGGAAGGACCGCCCCGCTGGACGTCGAAGATCACCGCAGGGATCTCGGCGAAGTAGGACAGGCCGATGAACTCGGTCATCAGGGAGATGCCCGGGCCTGAGGTGCAGGTAAAGGCGCGGGCACCGTTCCACCCCGCGCCGATGACCACCCCGATGGAGGCGATCTCATCCTCGGCCTGGACGATGGCGAAGTTGGCCTTGCCGCTCTCCGGATCGACCCGCAGGTCCTGGCAGTAGCTGGTGAAGGCCTCGGCCAGGGAGGTCGACGGCGTGATGGGATACCAGGCGCAGACCGTGGCGCCGCCATAGACGGCACCAAGGCCAGCGGCCTGGTTGCCTTCGATGAAGATCCGGTCGCCGACGGCGTCGGCCCTGCGGACCTGGAGGCCCAGGGGACCCATGTTGTCGGCCACCCAGTCCCGGCCCATGTGCAGGGCGGCGACATTGGCCTTGATCAGCCGGTCCCGTCCCTCGAACTGCTCTGCGAGCAGGGTTTCGATCACGCCGATCTCAATACCCAGCAGGGCGGCGACCGCGCCGACATAGATGATGTTCTTGAACAGTTGCCGCTCGCGGGCCGCCGTGTAGGCGGCGTTGCAGATGGCGGTCAGGGGTACGCCCACCACCGTGATGTCGGTCCGGAACCTGGAGGCCGGCATGGGCTTGGTGGAATCGTAGAACAGGTAGCCGCCCGGCTCGATCTCGGCGACGTCCTTGTCCCAGGTCTGGGGGTTCATCGCGACCATGAGATCGACGCCGCCGCGGCGGCCCAGGTGGTTGGCCTCGGTGATCCGGACCTCGTACCAGGTGGGCAGGCCCTGGATGTTCGAGGGGAAGATGTTGCGCACCGCGACCGGCACGCCCATCCGCAGGACCGCCTTGGCAAACATGGAGTTGGCGCTGGCCGATCCCGATCCATTGACGTTGGCGAACTTGACGACGAAGTCGTTGATGGCGGCGAGGGGTGTGGTCATGCGGCGCCTCCCATCTGATCGGCGTGGGTCATTTCCAGGGTGAACCTTTGCATGTCCCAGGCCCCGGTCGGGCACCGCTCGGCGCAGAGGCCACAGTGCAGGCAGACGTCCTCGTCCTTGACCATGACCCGACCGGTCGGCAGGCCACCGGACACCAGGAGGTCCTGGTCGAGGTTGAGGGCTGGCGCCATCAGGCGCTGCCGCAGGTCAGCCTCCTCGCCGTCCTCGGTGAAGGTGATGCAGTCGACGGGGCAGATGTCGACGCAGGCGTCGCACTCTATGCATAGGTCGTCGGCGAAGACGGTCTGCACATCGCAGTTCAGGCACCTCTGGGCCTCGGCGAGGCCAAGCCGGGTATCGAATCCAAGTTCGACCTCGACCCGCACGTTCTTCAGCGCCGCAGCCTTGTCGAGCATGGGCACCTTGTGCCGATAGTCGAGGGAGATGTCGTTGTCATAGCTCCACTCGTGGATACCCATCTTCTGGGAGACGAGGGAGAAGCCCGGAGGCGGCCGGTCATGGACGTCCTCGCCCATGCAGTGGCGATGGATGGAAACCGCAGCGTCGTGGCCGTGCGCCACCGCCCAGATGATGTTCTTGGGTCCGAAGGCCGCGTCGCCCCCGAAGAACACGCCCTTGCGGGTGGCTTCGAAGGTGACCGGATCGACCTGGGGCATGTCCCAGCGGTCGAAGTCCAGCCCGATGTCACGCTCGATCCAGGGGAAGGCGTTCTCCTGGCCGACGGCGACCAGGACGTCATCGCATTCATGGTGCTCGTCGGGCTCGCCCGAGGGCACGAGGTTGCGGCGACCCTTTTCGTCGTACTCGGCCCGGACGATCTCGAAGGTTACGCCGGTCAGGCGGCCGTTCTCATGGGTGAAGGCCTTGGGGACGCGGAAGTTGAGGATGGGAATATCCTCGTGCATCGCGTCTTCCTTTTCCCAGGGGCTGGCCTTCATTTCCTCGAAGCCCGACCGGACCACGACCTTGACCTCCTCACCGCCCAGGCGGCGGGAGGTGCGGCAGCAGTCCATGGCGGTATTGCCGCCGCCGAGGACGATCACCCGCCGGCCGATCTTCTCGATGTGGCCGAAGGACACGCTCGACAGCCAATCGATCCCGATATGGACGTTGGCGGTGGTCTCCTCGCGGCCCGGGATGTCGAGGTCTCGGCCGCGGGGCGCGCCGGAGCCGACGAAGACTGCGTCGTAGCCCTCGGCAAGAAGGGCCTTGAGGCTGTCGA
Organism: Phenylobacterium sp.; assembly: GCA_049314675.1. Taxonomy (GTDB): domain Bacteria; phylum Pseudomonadota; class Alphaproteobacteria; order Caulobacterales; family Caulobacteraceae; genus Phenylobacterium. Next base: position 12,094 of record JBMOEP010000009.1, on the reverse strand, counting down.
TCCGATGGCCAAGGCGAAGCTCGACACCCCCGAGGCGGGTGACGTAGCCCACCTCCTCGTCAATGACCTCCTCGGGGAGGCGGAAACGGGGGATCTGGCTGCGGATCATCCCGCCCGAACGGGGCTCACCGTCGAACAGCACGAGTTCATAGCCAAGGGGGGCAAGGTCCCGCGCCACCGTGAGCGAGGCGGGACCGCTGCCGATCAGGGCCACGCGCTTGCCATTCCGCTTGGCAACGACCGGCGGCATCAGGGGCACGACGTCGGCCTTGTTGTCGGCGGCCACGCGCTTCAGCCGGCAGATGGCGACGGGCTCGTCCTCCACCCGGACACGCCGGCAGGCGGGCTCGCAGGGGCGGTCGCAGGTTCGTCCCAGAACGCCGGGAAAGACGTTCGACTTCCAGTTGACCATGTAGGCGTCATCGTACCGGCCATCGGCGATCAGGCGGATGTATTCCGGCACGGGCGTGTGAGCGGGACAGGCCCACTGGCAGTCGACCACCTTGTGATAGTAGTCGGGACCCTCGGTACGCGTTGGCTGCAAGACCCGTTTCCTCCCAGGTCGCCCAGATAGACGGAGCCCGGTCCGATTCCGGATCCAAGGCCTGCGCCGTCCCTCTTTTCGGGCGTTGGTGCCAGTCTTAGTGAGGCTCGACGGGCAAGACCAGACGTCTTCAACCGCCATTGGGAGATTCGCCCGGCAGCTACCGCGAAGACCCGCCGTTCAACTGTGCGTGAGAGTCCCGCCCCGGGGCTTGGCGGGAAAAGGTTAACGGCCCTTAACTTGTCTCGTCGTAATGTGACGGAGGTCGCCATGAACTATCGGCTCTGGTTCGCTCCCCTCGAATCCGAGGATGAAGACAACGCCTTTGCCGGTCGTGAAGTCGACGCCACCATCGACTTCGAGGCCGTCAATCTTCGCCGCGCCGCCGCTGAAAGCGCCGAGACCCTGAGGCTGATCCGCGCGATCTGACGTCGGACACCGACCCTCCCGCCCTCGGGAAGCGCCCCCTGCGCGCCTGCTGGCGCAGGGCCGAAGGCTGGCATAGCCTCAACGGCTTGTGAGGCAGTCTCTGGAGGACGGAATGCAACTTCGCAATCTGGGGGCAAGCGGCCTCAAGGTCAGCATCATCGGGCTGGGCTGCAACAACTTCGGCATGCGCATCGACCAGGCCCAGACCCGGATGGTGGTCGACGCGGCGCTGGACTGCGGCGTCAATTTCTTTGACACGGCCGACATATACGGCGGCTCGAAGTCGGAGGTCTTCCTCGGCGAGGCCCTAAAGGGCCGGCGGGACAAGGCCGTCCTGGCCACCAAGTTTGCCAACCCGATGGGCGAGGGTGCCTACCTGCGCGGCGGCGCCCGGCGCTACATCGTCAAGGCCGTCGAGGACAGCCTGAAGCGCCTGCACACGGACCATATCGACCTCTACCAGATGCACGTGCCGGATGCGGACACGCCCATCGACGAGACCCTGCGGGCCCTGGACGACCTCGTCCGTTCCGGCAAGGTGCTCTACATCGGCAATTCCAACTTCTCGGGTTGGCAGATCGCCGACGCCGACTGGACCGCGCGGACCGGGGGCCTCGAGCGCTTCGTCTCCGCCCAGAACAATTTCAGCCTTCTGGAGCGGGGGGTGGAACGCGAGGTCCTGCCGGCCTGCGAGCGCTTCGGCCTTGGCCTCCTGCCCTTCTTCCCCCTCGCCAGCGGCTTCCTTACCGGCAAGTACCAGCGCGGTGAGGCGCCCCGGCAGGGCACCCGCCTGGCGGCCTGGGGCGCGCGGGGCGCAGCGGCCCTGAGCGACCGGAACTTCGACAGGCTCGAGGCGCTGGAAGCCTGGGCCGAGCAGCGTGGACGGCGGATCCTCGACCTGGCCTTCGCCTGGCTCCTCGGGCACCCGGCGGTGAGCTCGGTCATCGCCGGCGCGACGACTGCAGAGCAGGTCCAGGCCAATGCGCGCTGCGCCGAGTGGATCCTGACCCCCGAGGAGGTCGTGGAAGTCCGGGCCCTGATCTCGTGAGCGGCCAGACCCGGGCGGACGCCCTTCCCCCGCTTCCGTCCCAGCCCGCCGGCGTTCCCTGGCCCACGTCGGACTGGCCGGGCGGTGAGCTTCCCGGGTCCGTGGACCGCGAGCGGCTCGAGGCCCACCTCGAACGCGGCTTCAGGGACTTCGACGAGACCCATGCCGTCGTGGTGGTCCAGGGCGGCCGCCTCCTGGTGGAGCGCTACGGGCCCGAGCATGGCCCCGAGGCCACCTGCCTGTCCTGGTCCAAGGCCAAGAGCCTGACCCATGCCCTGGTGGGCATAGTCGTCGGCGACGGCCGGCTGGACATTTCCGACCCGGCTCCCGTCGCAGAATGGCGGACACCCCAAGATCCCCGGGGCGCAATCACGACGGACCAGCTGCTGCGTATGTCGAGCGGGCTGAAGTTCGACGAGGTCTACGAGGTGGATAAGCCCTCGGACACCATCGAGATGATGTGGGGCTCGGGTAAGGACAGCGTCGCCCACTACGCGGCTGACCAGCCCCTGACCCACCCGCCCGGGACCGTCTTCAGCTATTCCTCGGGGACGACCAACATCATCTGCAGGATCCTGGCTGACATGACCGGCCTGAGGGGAGAGGCCTTTGGCGACTTCATGCGCGAGCGCCTCTTCGAGCCCCTCGGCATGAAGACCCCGATCCCGAGGTTCGACCCCGCCGGGACCTTCATAGGATCGTCCTTCTGCTTTACGAGCGCCCGGGACTTCGCGCGCTTCGGCCTCCTCTACCTGCGCGATGGGGTCTGGGACGGGCAGCGGCTTCTTCCCCCAGGCTGGGTGGACTATGCCCGCACGCCGACCTTCCAGCAGCCCGGCGTCACGGACGGCCGCTACGGTGCCCACTGGTGGCTGGACCTGGGCGGTCCGGGCTCCTTTTCCGCCAACGGGCATGAGGGCCAGTTCACCGTCCTGGTACCAGACCTGGACCTGATCGTGGTGCGCCATGGCCGGACATCGACTGACAAGAAGGACGCTGTGAAGGCCTGGGTCGGCGACCTGGTCGGCGTCTTCCGGACCTGACGCCTCGGGCGGGGACTGGACAGACTCCGAAGCCGGGCGCAGCGTCACCCCAGGGACAGAAACTCCAGGAAAAAGGGGCTCTCGCCATGGCGAAGTTCAGGGTCAACGGGCGACAGGTCGAAGCCTCCGGGCCGGATGACGCGCCCCTCCTTTGGGTCCTGCGCGATGAGCTTGGCCTGACCGGGACCAAGTTCGGCTGCGGGGTGGGGCAATGCGGTGCCTGTACGGTGCACGTGGGCGGTCAGGCCGTCCGATCCTGCCTGACGCCGGTGAGCGCCGTCGAGGGCCTGGAGATCACTACCATCGAGGGCCTGGGTGCCGGCGGAGTCCATCCCGTCCAGGCGGCCTGGGTCGAGGCCCAGGCGCCCCAGTGCGGGTACTGCCAGTCCGGCCAGATCATGCAGGCCGCGGCCCTGCTGTCGGCCAACCCGAATCCCAGCGATGCCGAGATCGAGGCGGCGATGAACGGCAACCTCTGCCGCTGCATGGCCTATGTCCGCATCCGCAAGGCGGTGAAGCTGGCCGCCGCCAAGCCCCGGCGCAAGGCTGCGGTCCGTCCTGCGGAGGTCCGCTCATGAGCACCCAGGGCCTTCCCTCACCCGACCGCCGCCGGTTCCTGATCGCTGCAGGCGCAGCGGGCGCGGCCTTCGGCTTCGCCGGCGCCGCTGACGCCGCCGTCTCCCTCGGCCCCTTTTCCGGGGCGCCCGCCTTCGAACCGAGCCTCTGGTACGCCATCGACGCCCAGGGGATTGTGACCGTGAACGTCATCCGGGCCGAGATGGGCCAGCATGTCGGCACCGCCCTGGCCCGCATCGTCGCCGACGAGCTAGAAGCCGACTGGGACAAGGTCCGCATCGTCCACGTGGACACCGATCCCAAGTGGGGCCTGATGGTCACCGGCGGGTCCTGGTCAGTCTGGCAGAGCTACCCCATGTTGAGCCAGGCCGGTGCGGCCGGACGCATCGCCCTGATTGAGGCCGGAGCAAAGATCCTTGGGGTCCCGGCGTCGTCCTGCATCGCCCGCAAGGGCGCCGTCTTCGCCGGCAAGCGCTCGGTCAGCTACGGGGACATCGTCGCCGCTGGTGGACTGCGCAGCGGCTTCACCGACAAGGAGCTGGCCGCCCTGCCCATCAAGCCAGCGGCTGAAAGGCGCCTGATCGGCGGGGAATTCCAGGCCCGCGACATCCCGGCCAAGACCAATGGGTCGGCGGTGTTCGGCCTGGATGCGAAAATGGCGGGCATGGTCTACGCCCGGCCCGTTATCCCGCCGACGCGGAATGAGTCCAAGGTGATCTCGGTCGATGAGTCCGGTGCCCGGGGCGTCCCTGGCTATCGCGGCCATCTCGTCCTCGACGACCCGTCCGGGACCGTGCCGGGATGGGTGGTGGCCCTGGGCGACAGCTTCATCGCCGCCGACCGCGCGGTCCGGGCCCTCAAGGTGACCTGGGAAAACGGCCCGACGGCAAAGGTCTCGGACTCCGACCTCGAGGCCCGGGGCCGGGCCCTGATCGCTGACGCGGCCGCGGGCTCCCTGGTGGTGAACGACCCGGGCGTCGACGCCGCCTTTGCCGGCGCGAAGTCCCGGCTGGAGGCCGAATACACCACCGACGCCGCCCTGCACTTCCAGATGGAGCCCCTGAACGCCCTGGCCTTCGAGCGGAAAGGCATCTTCGAGATTCATACCGGCAACCAGTGGCAGTCCCTGATCCTGCCGACCCTGGCCAAGGCCCTTGGCCGGCCCGAGACCAGTATCGTGATGAAGACCTACCTTCTGGGTGGGGGCTTCGGCCGGCGACTGAACGGCGACTATGCGGTGCCCGCGGCCCTGGCCTCCAAGGCCCTGGGCAAGCCGGTCAAGTTGGTCTTCACCCGGGAGGACGATACCCTCTTCGACAGCTTCCGCTCGCCCTCGGTCCAGAGGGTGCGGATGGCCTTCGGCGAGGGGGGCCGCGTCACCGCCATGGACCACGCCGCCGCCGCCGGCTGGCCTACCGAGGTCATGGCGCCCTTCTTCATGCCCAAGGGGGCCAATGACCGGCCCTACGATCCCTTCGCGATCAATGGCGCCAACCATTGGTACAGCGTCGGCGCCCACCGGGTGCGGGCCCTGTCGAACGACCTTGCCAACCGCGCCTTCCGGCCGGGCTGGCTGCGCTCGGTGGGACCCGGCTGGACCAACTGGGCCGTGGAAAGCGCCATGGACGAGGCCGCCCACGCCATGGGCCAGGATCCCCTCGCCTTCCGCCTGAAGATGCTGGATGGCGCGGGCCGCAATGCAGGCGCTGCGCCAAGTTCCGTTGGCGGGGCGAAACGTCAGGCCGCCGTGCTCTCGCGAGTGGCCAAGGCCGCAGGCTGGGGCGGGAAGCTGCCCGCGGGCGTGGGCCTCGGCCTCGCCACCAGCTTCGGCCAGGAGCGGGACATGCCCACCTGGACCGCCTGCGCGGCCCAGGTCCGGGTCGACCGGAAGACCGGCGAGGTCAAGGTCGAGAAGCTTCACCTCGTCGTGGACGCCGGCGCCATCATCCATCCGGATGGTGCCCTGGCCCAGGTGGAGGGCGCTGCCCTCTGGGGCCTGAGCCTGGCCCTGCACGAAGGCGCAACCTTCCGGGACGGCCGCATCCAGGAGACCAACCTGGGCGCCTATACCCCGCTCCGGATGAGTGATGTTCCGGACATGGAGATCGAGTTCGTCGACAGCGCCCATGCGCCGGTGGGCCTGGGCGAGCCGGCGACCACCGTGGTGGGGCCGGCCATCGGCAACGCCATCTTCAATGCCGTGGGGGCCCGGGTCCGACGCCTCCCGATCCGGCCCGAGGCGGTGCTGGCAGCCCTGAAATTCGCCTGAGGCGGGGACGTCAGGGCACCCCGTGCGCCCTGGCGGCCGCCGACAGCTCCTCGGCCATCTGCGCCCGGAGCCGTTCCGGGGCCAGGATGCGGATGCTGTCCCCCCAGGTGAAGATGTGCCAGGCCAGCTCGCGCATGCCGGCCGCGCGGAAACGCGCGATGACCGAGCCGTCCGCCTGAGGCTCGAGGACCTGTGTGGCGTGGAAGCGCCAGCCGAGGGCCTCCTCCGCCCCATGGGGCAGAATGTGCAGAACCACGTCTTCAACCGCGTCCTGGTAGATGCCGAAGCTGCGCGAGGCGTAGGCCGCCAGGGAGAAGTCGGCGGGTCGCGAGCCGGGGACCTGGACCACCCGGATGTCGCGCACCCGATCCAGTCGCCAGTTCCGGGGCTCGCCCCCCGCACCCTCCGCCGCGACCAGGTAGTTCGAGCGCCCGAACAGCAGGCCGTAGGGCGTCACTTCCCGCTCCCGGCCTGGAGTGGAGCCGCCGTCGTAGAGGAAGCGCAGCCGCTGTAGCGAGATGATGGCCTCGCGGACGGCCCCCAGTACTGCCTCGTCCTCGAAGGGACGCGGACCCGGGTGCACGGCCATGGTCTCGGCCTCAAGCAGGGCCTCCATGTCCGGTGCCAGCCGGCGGCGGACCCCGGCCCGCATGGCCGACAGAACCTTGGTCTCCAGGACGGCCAGGGCCCCCGCCCGGGCGGTGGCACCGGACTGGCGGAAGTGGTCGGCCGCAGCCCTGAGGGCGGCGAACTCCTCGGCGGTCGGGGCCTGGAAGATGCCGTCGAGCCCCGAGGGAATGCGGAACCGCACGGTCGGTGGGTCGGCGATCTCTTCCATCTGGGGAAAGGCCTCGCGGACGGCGTCGCGCATGCGCTCGACGGTCCGCCGGGAAACCTGCAGGGCCGCCGCCATCTCGTCCAGGGTCAGGCCTTCTGCAGACGCGGCGAGCCGTCGTGCCAGCTCAAGAAGTCGGGCCGCCTTTTCGTGTCGCATGCCATCCCCCTGCGAAAAATGAGAACAGACCCGAAACTTACGTCCGTTTCTGGCGTAGCGCCAGCGCATTCTCAATCCGTACCCCGGCGCGACCCCATGGAAAGGTCCCTCAGATGCAGAATGTCCAGTCGATCCGCCCCGCCCGCTCCGACCTCGCCTTCCGCTTCGGCGACCGACGGCCCCTGCGGCCGGCGACCCCCGCCATGATCGACGAGGTGATCCGGCACGCGGACTGCGCCGAACGGCTGTCCGGAGGGCGGCTCCGGCTGCGCCTGTCTGCGGCGATGGCGCAGGACCTGGTCCGCCAGGGACGCCTGGAGGCAGACGACCTTCGCCTCTGCGACCTGACGGTGGTCTGGGACGAGGGCCAGGGCCAGGTGATCCTGGTCCGGGATGACGCCCGCCTGCGCGAGGCCTCGGTCCGCTGGGCCGAATGGGACGCCCTGTGGGACGAGGCCAGCTATGCCGAGGCGCCCGCGCCCCGGGCCGCCCTTGCGGCCTGAGGCGATCGGCCCCGCCTCAGGCGCGGGTCCGGGCGTACCGCGACGACAGACTGTCCATGAGGGTCTCGAACTCCTCCACGATCTCAGAGATGATCTGGGCCACGGGTTTCACGGAATCGATCCGGCCGGCCACCTGGCCCGACAGGGCAATAGAGGCCTCCATGTCGCCACCGAAGTAGAGCTCCTGGGAACGCCGGAACTCTGGTGCCACACCGTTCTCGCCGGGCTCCTTCTCCAGGAGGGTCGTCTTCTCGGTACGCAACGCCCGGCAGGCGGGGCCCGGGCCGAAGCGGTTCAGGAAGACCGTGTCGGTTTCCTTGGCCTCGACGATGGCGGTCTTCCAGTTCTGGTGCACAGGGCTCTCGGCAGCCGAGACCATCCGGGTACCCATCTGAACGCCCTCGGCGCCCAGGGCGAAGGCCGCCGCCATGCTGCGTCCGTCTGAAATCCCGCCCGCCGCCACGATGGGCACGTCCAGCCTGGAGCAGACCAGGGGCAGGAGGACCATGGTGGAGACATCCCGGGAACTCTTGAAGCCCCCGCCCTCGCCGCCCTCGACCACCAGGCCGTCGACGCCGGCATCGATGGCCTTGATCGCCGCCGCCAGGGACGGCACCACGTGGAAGACCGTCAGTCCGGCCGCCTTCAGGGCGGCGCAGTAGCGGTTTGGGTCCCCCGCGGAGGTGGTGACGAACTTCACCCCCTGGTCGACGACGAAGGAGACGATGTCGGGGTCGCGGACATAGGCCTGGGCGATATTGACGCCGAAGGGCTTGTCGGTGAGCCCCTTCATCTTCTGGATCTCCTCGCGGACGGCGGGCAGGTCTCCGGACGAGGTCTCGATGATCCCCATTCCGCCGGCATTGGAGACCGCAGAGGCGAGGGCCGACCGGGCGATCCACCCCATGGGCGCCTGGATGATGGGATACTGGATACCGAGCATGTCGGTAATGCGGGTCTTGATCATGGGAATTCCCCTCTGGGGATCCTGGCCCCCCAAAAATGAACAGAAATGACCGAAGGGCCGACGGCCCCCGGGCTTAGAAAACGACGACGCTGCGGATGCTCTCCCCGGCGTGCATGAGGTCGAAGGCCCGGTTGATCTCCTCGAGCGGCAGGACATGGGTGATCATGGGGTCGATCTGGATCTTGCCCTCCATGTACCAGTCGACAATTGTCGGGACGTCGGTCCGGCCCCGGGCGCCACCGAAGGCCGTGCCCTTCCAGACGCGTCCGGTCACGAGCTGGAACGGCCGGGTGGAGATCTCCCGGCCCGCCTCGGCCACGCCGATGATGATGCTCTCGCCCCAGCCACGATGACAGGCCTCGAGCGCCTGGCGCATGACATCGGTATTGCCCGTGCAATCAAAGGTGTAATCGGCACCGCCATCCGTCAGGGCCACCAGGTGCTGTACGAGGTCGCCCTCGATCTTTTTCGGGTTCACGAAATCGGTCATGCCGAACCGGTGGCCCCAGGCCTCCCGGTCAGGGTTGATATCGACGCCGATGATCTTTCCGGCCCCGACCAGGCGCGCGCCCTGGATGACGTTGAGGCCGATGCCGCCAAGGCCGAAGACGATGACGGTGGACCCGGCCTCGACGCCGGCCGTATTCACCACGGCCCCGACCCCGGTCGTCACCCCGCAACCGATGTAGCAGGCCTTGTCAAAGGGAGCGTCAGGCCGGATCTTCGCCACTGCGATCTCGGGCAGGACGGTGAAGTTCGAGAAGGTCGAGCAGCCCATATAGTGGGCGATGGCCTGTCCCCGGTAGGAAAACCGGCTGGTCCCGTCCGGCATGAGGCCCTTGCCCTGGGTCCCGCGGATGGCGGTGCAGAGGTTGGTCTTGCGCGACAGGCAGCTTTTGCACTGGCGGCATTCGGGCGTGTAGAGCGGGATCACGTGATCCCCCGGCCTGACGCTGGTGACCCCTGGCCCGATCTCTACGACCACGCCGGCCCCCTCGTGCCCCAGGATCGACGGGAAGATCCCCTCGGAATCCAGGCCATCCAGGGTATAGGCATCCGTATGACAGACGCCCGTGGCGCGGATTTCCACCAGGACCTCGCCAGCCCGGGGCCCTTCGAGATCGACCTCGACGATCTCCAGGGGGCGCTTGGCCTCGAAGGCGACTGCAGCGCGGGTCTTCATTGGGGGACCTCCGGCGGAACCGGGTTGATCTTGGCAGGCCGGGTCTGCCCGGTCCACCCGGTGATCAGCCCTTGGCGGCCTTGCGGCTGACCTTCTTGAGGCCTGCCAGGATCAGTTCGGTGCCCTCAGGGTCGCGGATGCCCTCGGTCTTCAAGAGCAACTGGAAGGTCGCCAGGTGAACCTGGACTGACTTGTCGCCCCAGTCGCCGGAGCTCCGGTAATAGTCCAGCAGGTCGGCGAGACTCACCAGCATGGAATCAATGGCCCTGTCCTTACCTGCGGTCGGCAGGCCGATGGCGCCGTTGATCAGATCGTAGAAAGCGCTCACGACCAGGGCGTCGAACCTGCCGTCGGCCCGGGCGTAGAGAGCCTCGGCCTTGGCCAGGACCCGGTTCAGCTCCTTCATGCTTTCGCCCCGCAAGGAGGCAAGTCCCTGTTCGGCGTCGGCTATGGCCTGCCCCGCCGTCTTGCCGCCAGGCATGCGGATCAGTCGCCCAAGGGGGACATCCGGAACATGGATCTTGGAGGACTCACTCATTCGACACGACCTTACCTAACGCCACTGGAGCCGCCGCAGAAATCACCGGCCTCACCCCTCACCCTTCCGCGAGACGGCATCCTCTCTTCGCCGCCCGACGCCCACTTTTTCCGGAACCCCGGCTTCCTTGAACCGGCGGTCCGGACCCACGAACTTGTCACTCTCTACGAACCTGCGGCCCGTCCGCGCAACCCAGACAATGCGATCAAGCACGGCCTTTGGCGTCAACGGTTTGGCCATGACGATGTGTGCGCCGCAGTCCCTCGCGTTCGTCACCGCCGCTGCGGGCGTGTGGGCCGCCGTCAGCAGGACAGGCGCATAGCAGTTGGGCCGGATCCCCGAATTCCTGAGCCAATGGACGAAATCGTAACCGCCGCCGGAGGCCATGGCATCGACGATCAGGAGGTCGAGTTCGGTCTCCCGTGCCACACTTTCGGCCTTGGCGACGCTGTCACACTTGTGAAGCTTTCGCCCCCCGAAACCGTTCAGGATCTGGACGAGGATGGACATGCCGAGCGGCGTTTCCTCGAGCAGCAGGATCGACACCTGCTCGAGGTTGAAGCGCGCGCGTGGGTCCGACGAAAATCCCATAACCGCTCCGAAACCGCCTCAGGACCACACTCACGATCCCCGAGGCCGGTACGCCCGTGCCAACTAGCTAGCAAGACGAGATTAACAAGTTCTTCATAGGTTGTGCAGGCGTGGACTCCAACACAACGGATCGCTGGCCAGCGCCACCGGGACCTCCGGCGCAGGCACCGCAGAACACTATCCTACAGCCGGCAGGGTTTACGATAGCCAAGGCTAGTCCGAGCCGCACTTATGCTGCACTCCCAAACTGCAGCATAGGTGCGGTAAGAATTTGGAAATATTCTATTTTTCGTTGGTAAAGATGATAGTCCCCGAGGCTGCGAACATGCCGCCGACCCCATGGGCGATGCTGATCTTCGCCTCCTGGACCTGGGCCGCCGCCGTTCCGCGCATCTGACGGACGCTCTCCTGCAGGGCGTACATGCCGTACATGCCAGAGTGCATGTAGGACAGGCCGCCACCATTCGTATTGAGCGGCAGCTTGCCGCCGATGGCGGTGTTGCGCTCGCGGATGAAGTCCTTGGCCTCGCCCGGCTTGCAGAAGCCGAGGTCCTCCAGGCCATACAGGGGCAGGTGGGCGAAGGCGTCGTAGATCATCAGGTGGTCGACATCGGCATGGGTGATGCCGGCCTCGTCAAAGGCCTTCTTGCCGGAGATCTTGAAGGCGGTGGACGAGGTGAAGTCGTACATCTGCGAGATCAGGGGCGTCTCAACGCTTTCCCCTGTGCCCAGGATGTAGACGGGCTTCTGAGGGAAGTCCTTCGCCCGGTCGGCGCGGGTCAGGATGAGGGCGCCGCCACCGTCGGTGACAAGGCAGCACATCAGCATCCGGAAGGGCCAGGCGATCATCGGCGAGTTCAGGACGTCATCGACGGTGATCGGGTCCTTGAAGCTGGCCCGGGGGTTGAGGGCCGCCCACTCCCGCTGGACGACCGCCACATTGGCCAGGTCGGCCTCGGTCACCCCGTAGGTCTTCATGAAGCGCAGGACGGGGATGGTGAACATGGTGGGCGGGCTGGTGACGCCGTAGGGCATCTCGAACTGCCCCATGAGGCTGGACGGCGAGCGGCCGAAGCCACCGGCACCCACCCGGCTGCGGCCGGACTCCCCGTGGGTAATGAGGATGGTCTTGGCCAGGCCAGCGTTGATGGCCGCCGCCGCGTGCCGGACGTGCAGCATGAAGGAGCAACCCCCCACACTGGTGCCGTCCGCATAGGTCGGCTTGATGCCCAGATAGTGGGCCAGCTCGACCGGGGAGATCCCCGCCGTGGCGACGCCATCGATGTCGGAGGGCTTTAGGCCGGCGTCCGCCATCGCGTTGAGGGCGGCGTCTGCGTGAAGGCCGATCACGGAGACGTCCGGGATCTTGCCCATCTTGGTGGTCTCGGCAGCGCCGACGACCGCAACAG